>JBBSHC010000111.1:0-8058 GCA_038253425.1 Leptolyngbyales cyanobacterium
AAGCGAATCTGGCGACACGGTAGGCGGCGATCGTTCTCTCAAGCGGTGAGGGTAAAGCAGCATAGTGCGATCGCTTGAGACTGCAAGAAAATAACGTCAGCAGTCAGGAGCCAGGAGCCAGAAGTTAGGAGCCAGGAATGATAGATGGAACAATGGCTGAGCGCTGATAGCTGACTGCTAATCATGCCGTTCGCTCAAACGAGTGACTTATACAGATAACCCGGAACGTTAGAGTTTCTGCGTGAATATGCTCCTATCCGTCTTCACCACTCACCTTTATTGGAGTAGTTTATGGGGTTCCATGTCTCTCCTACCGAGCAGCAGGGTCACTACCGCTATGACCCGACCGCGCTTGACCAGCAAGGACCTGCACGACTCTTTCCCCACGCTGGCGAAGATGGCATCGTACAGTATGTTTTGACGCAGCTTCGGCACAACCTGGTGGAGCGGGGGCAACTCTCCCAGCCCTGGAGTTTGCTGCTGCGCCAGTTTGAGCAGACGAATCAACAGCTCGATCAAGCATGGTCACGGGTTACAACTCTCCTTGCCGATTTAGAGGTTTTTCAGTCGGGCTGGTTTAATGCCAATCTGCCCCCAGATGAGCAATTTAACGCCAACTTTGTGCGTGAACGACGGGCAATGACAACGGTGCTGCTAGCTGCAAAAGCCGCCGCAAAGCTTCATGGCAAGACGACCGATCGCCGATCGCAGTTTTATCAGGTGCTGGAAAACTTGGGTCGAGTGCGCCCTGTGGTCAGCCAGATCCAGACACGGGACGGTGGATTGAGCGATCGTGAATTTGCGCGTCAACGACTGGCAGGGCAAAACCCGATGGCACTACGGCAGGTGAACCAGGCAGACCAACCCTTGTTGCAATCCTGGGCTGAGCAATTACGGTTAGATGGCAACCCAATCGATTTAGTGCAGGCAGCCGCAAACCAGCGTTTGTTTATCGCCGACTACCCATTGTTGCAACAGCTTACATCTACCGACTTGCAACCCGGTCGCTATGTGGGTAGTCCGATAGCAATGTTCTATCGCACTAACGAGGGATTGGAACCAGCCCTAATTCAGGTTGAACGGAGCAGGGTTTTCACGCCAACAGACACAGACGACTGGATGCGGGCAAAACTGTTTGTGCAAACCGCAGACGTGACAGAGCATGAACTCATTGTGCATCTGTGTCATACCCACCTGGCAATGGAAGCCTTTGCGATCGCGACACCCCGTCAACTACCCGCAACGCATCCGGTGTTTCGTCTTTTGCGCCCTCATTTTCGGTTCTTGCTGGCAATTAATACGCGGGGTAATGACATTCTTCTGGGCGAAGGAGCCGCGATCGATCAATTGATGGCTCCAACCCGTGCCGCATCGCTGGCGCTAATCAACCAGGCATACCGGACGCGATCGTTTCAAGACTATGCACTGCCCACCAACATCAGTCAGCGTGGCGTTGGAACCGATGTGCTGCCGGAGTTTCCCTATCGAGATGATGCGGTCTTGCTGTGGGATGCGATCGCGCGTTACGTCACCCGCTACCTGCAACGCTACTATCCCGACGACCAGGCAGTACAACACGATCCTTACCTACAAGCCTGGTCAGCCGAGTTAGGTAACCCATTAAACTCGCGCCCCTTAGCCGAATTTCCGCAAGCACCCTCGTGGCTTCCCTCAGACTGGCTCAACGAAACGAAGCTCAGCCCTGTAGCATTGCCATCCTATCCCCGTGTGCCAGATTTCCCGGCTGTTGGATCGGCACCGGGAAAGTTGACCAGCCTTCAACAGTTGATTGACATTGCAACACAGGTGATTTTTACGTGTGGTCCGCAGCACGCGGCGGTAAATTTCAGCCAATTTGACTATGTTGGCTACACGCCCAACGCGCCATTGGCTCTTTACAGCCGTCCTGATACCGCAACCTCACTGGTAGAACTGCTGCCGTCACCCGATCAGGATCTGGCTCAAATGGAGTTAGCGTTTGCGCTGAGCGGCATTCGTTGGGGGCAGCTAGGTAGCTCTGAGCTAATCCAGTTTATCGATGGGGGCGATCGACAAATGCTGGCACAGTTTCAAGCTGACCTGGCAGCGATCGAAGTTAAAATCAATGCCCGCAATCAGCAACGCCTTGCTGATCATGGGGTAGAGTACCCCTACCTGCTGCCGTCTCATATTCCAAATAGCATCAATATTTAGTGTCGTTAGTGGTTGGTTGTGAGAGCGTAGGCAGCAAGTAATGAAGCTAGACAATCTGTTCTAAAATGGCTGGTCATTCCGCCCCGGTCAGTTGATACTAATGACGGGATCTGTTTGTTTTGGCATTCATTCTCCTGTTGCGCTCCCCTCGTCATTCCCCTACCCTTTCTACCGCCCAATGCGCGTCCACCAGTCTGCAATTTCAGTCGTTACAGCGTTTGCGATCGCACTCATGCCGACGGTTCCCGTTAAAGCGCTGCCGTTATCTCCGGGCGATCGCGTGCGCGTATTGACACCAATGGACGACGAATTGCCTTCAGATAGTCGGTTTCGCTTGAGTGGACTGTACGAAGTCAACCTGGACGGAACGCTTCAGATTCCGTTTTTAGAACCACAGCCTGCGGTTGGTTTGGAGGTCTCTGACGTTGAAAAGAGACTGGCGGCGGCGTTGGTAGAGAAGGGCTTTTTTCGACCAGAATCCCTGGAGCTAAGTGTTAATGTTGCCGCCTGGGCACCTGTGCAAGTGACGGTATCAGGTGAAATTTTTCGTCCAGGGCGCGTGTTGATTAACAGTTCCGCACTGGGGCAGGGGCAGGGGCAGGGGCAAACGCAGGCAGACAAACCAACTGAGGTCGTCACCGGGAGCTATCCGCCCGATCGCTACTTAAGTGCGGCGCTTCGTCAGGCTGGAGGGGTGACACCGATCGCGGATCTGACTCACATTCGGCTGACTCGTGGCAAGCAAATGAAGACCGTTGATCTGTCAGGTATTATCACAGGTAAAGCCGTTGCTGATGTTCCGTTGATTGCAGGCGATCAAGTTGTGGTGCCGACCGCTGCCCAACGCCAAAACGAGCTGGTGCGTCCATCTCAACTAACGCCCACTGAGATTCCGGTAATTTTGTCTAATCTAACGGCTCCCAACGCACCGAATACGACGAAGGGGGGGCAAATTGTTACCGTTGCCTATGGTACTCGGTTAGCGCAGGCAGCGATCGCGGCAGGGTGTGCGGGTGGCACCCAACGAACAAATGCAAGACGACGCGCTGTGCTGGTACAGACCGATCGCACGACAGGCAAAACCACCGTGGTCGAACGTCCCATCGAACGACTGCTAAAGCAATCAGACAACGATGCTGAAAATCCCTTTTTAATGCCTCAAGACGGCGTAGTTTGCTACGATTCAACTGTTACTAATCTCGCTAGCATCTTCCGCTTCGTCACCGATATCCTCAGCCCATTTTTCTTAATCCACAGGTTGTTTCGGGATGAATGAGTTTCCTCAACTTTCCCAGACTGCACCCTTAACAGCAACAGACCGAGGACGTGGACTGCGCTATCTGGTTATAGCAGCCGCTTCAAATGCAGCCGTTTGGGGGTTAACGCTTTATTTACTCAACAACGCACCGCGCCTTTACACCAGCCTGTATGCGGTGATTTTGCCAGAACAGATCAACCCCACGAAGGAGTCCGGAAACGAGCCGCGTGGAGGAAGCGATCGCGCAGTTGGCAATCCGCGTGAGGATGTAAAAGCAAGTTACACGCTCATTGCAACGACGGATGAAGTGCGGCGAGCAGCGGCGAGCAAGCTTGGTCTGACGACCCGACAGTTTGGTAATCCTCAGATTGAGAGTGTGAGCGGCACGGCTCTGCTTAACTTTGGTATCGCGGGTTCAACACCGGAAGAAGCCCAGAAAAAAGCGCAGGCACTGTATGAAGCGTTTCAGGAACGGTTGGCTCAGTTGCGTTTACAGCAGGCAACCGAACTCGATAGCGGCTTTGATAATTCCTTGAGCGTCGTCCGCAAGAAGCTAGAAACGGCTCAGTTACGTTTGTCTGACTATAAAATTCGCTCTGGACTTGCCTCTGGTGAACAGCTTAATCAGTTAGCAAGCACCATTGAGGCACTCAGACGACAGCAGGCAGAAGCGATGGCACAGCAGCGAGACGCCACAGCACGGGCACAGCAGTTATCAAGCAGCTTAAATGTATCCTCTCGATCAGCGAATGAGGCCTTCATTTTGCGCGCTGACTCACTGTTTCAAACCTATTTACAGGCATACAGTGAAGCAACTGCCCAGTTAGCCGCCGTTTCATCTAAATTTGGTCCCAAGCATCCGGTGGTTGTCCAGGCAACCGCGACACAAGCCACCGCTGAACGTGACCTGCAATCACGTGGAGAGCTACTTTTAGGGCATCCCACAGACCTGGCAGCGATCGCTCAGCTCAACACAGGTAGCACCAATCAAGGCAGCAGCCCACGAGAAGCGCTGTTTAAAGAGATGATGACCCACGATAGCGAGCAGCGCGGCTTGGCGGCACGCGTCCAGGAACTCGATCGCCAACTGGCACAGCTAGAACAACGGCTCAATGTTTTGGCACAGCGAAGTTCAACCCTGGAAGCACTCAATCGGGACGTTCAAATTGCTCAAGCCGTTTTTTCATCTACCCTCACGGAACTCAAAGTAGATAAAGCCGTGATCTTCGGTTCCTATCCGCCCATTCAATTGGTTGCCGAGCCAAACCTGCCCACTCATGCCACTATTCCGCGTCGTCAACCCCTCTTGCTCCTGGCTACGGTTGGGTCACTGTTGCTGACAACTGGCTTGCTAATTGCATGGCTCCGCAAAACCTCGCTTGTTCAATGGGGTTGGTTCACTGGCGATCGTAAGAGGCTGTAAAGAGAAGGTTAAAGAATGAAGCTTGCTTCTGCGGAACAGTAAGTCAAAGACTAAAAATAGGAATCAGATTTCGACCTGCTTCGCTCCAGTCGCCATATTTTTCACTGAGCCGCTCGATCGTGGTTTCAGGCAACCGTTCATTAAAGACGAAATCAACATAGGGTAGATCTGATCGCAGCACTGCTTTGTAAGGGATTTGGCAATCGTCTAGAGAGGCTTTCCAGCGCTTGACCTGCTTACCAAAGGGAACACTCAACACATACGCTTCACGGGGCAACTCGTTAGGAGGTTAGTAGTCTGTATGCAGGCTAATTATTCGACGATACTAGAGTTGTTTAAGTATAATCAAGCGATTTGTGCAACTCCTGAGCTATGACTGGCAGTACACCAATCTACGACACTTTTCTTAGTCTCGAAAACCTGAAGCTAGCTTGGGAACGAGTTAGATACTTTGATAGACCAGACTCAAGAGACTGGATTGGATTAAAAGTTTTTGCGGCAAATCGTCACCATAACATTGATTTACTCCAAAAAGCCCTGACCGCAAGAACTTTTATCCCTACTTATCCAGAAATAAAATACCTACCTAAGAAATCTCAAACTCTCCGCCCAATGGCAGTTATGGCTATATCAGATAGAGTAATCTTTCAAGCTGTTGCTAATGTTGCAGCAGAGAGAGCCAGAGCCGTGCTGTCTACTATCTCTGATAGGCAATCTTATGCAAACGTTCTTGCTGATCCAAACAGCAAACGAATGTTTAAGCCTTGGAAGCCTCAGTATCAAAACTTCCAAAGAAAGTTCAAATCTTTATATGAAGAAGGTAATACATGGCTTGTAGAAACGGACATGGCAGCTTTTTATGAAACGGTTGATCATGAAATGTTGTTCAAGACATTAATTGATAATGATTCTCTTGATGAAGAAACAAAACATCATCTTGAAACCTACTTGCCAGTTTGGGCTTCTGCCAAGAGGGGAGAACCAATTAGTCGTGGACTTCCACAGGGCTGTTTAGCATCAGACTTATTTGCAAATATCTTTCTACCTAAATTTGACAAAGAGCTTTCTGTGCAAGAGTTTCACTACTTAAGATACGTAGACGATATTAGATTGCTCTCAAGTACAAAAGAAGCTGTTCAACAGGGTCTGATTTGTGTTGACAGAAATCTAAAGACATCTGGCTTACTTATCCAAACAAATAAAACTCTCGTCCGTAAGATCAGTAGCGTTGAGGATGAAGCAGATCGATTAGCAGCACAACTTTCAGAGGTTGATAGAGCTATAGAAGAATTAGAGGATTCACCAGAAAGTAACCTGTTAGATTCATCAACTGAGCCATCCCTGCATAATATTGCAAAATTGGGAGGTGACTTTCTAGAGGAAGATAAGAATGTTCAAGCTACTAGATATGAATTACAAGAGAGGTTAAAAGAATTATTTTGGCAATCAAAAGAGGATATTGATTCTTTTAAAGAAGACCCTTTTGCTGAAAGGCACTTGAGGTTTTGTCTCTATCGACTAGATCCTGACTCTGTAATAGCTAAAGCAGTTTTGCCATATCTAGTAGATCGTCCTTGGCTCAGTGAATCCATACATTCTTATCTCAGGAAAACGAAGATTGATAAGGAATCTATTCAATGCTTGACTGAGATTATTAGCAACCACAAAGTGTATGACAGTATTCCGACTTTTGCGATTGAAACACTAATAAAGCATGGAATTTCTCTCCGAACTTTACATGGAAAATTCAGAAAATGGTTAACAGAGAATAGTCACGATTGGGCTTTGCAAGCGGCGGCGGCAACTGCATTAGGAGAAAACACAGACAATATGAGTGTTTTACTCAATGTTATTTCATCTTCCTCCTATAGTCCTTCTGTACGTAGAGCAGCAATGATTCAAGCATTAAGAACAAAAGATAAGTATGAAGCTTTAGGGATATTAAAGACTGCTATAGACTCTAATGAGCCTATTTTATTGGATACATTGTTGTATCTACTGTATGTTGAACGGGGAGCTAGTATTAAAGCTCTAAATTTAGGTGATAAGAAATCTCCATCTGATTACTGTGTAGCTGCTGCAAGAGGTTATGATGAATCTTTGCCACATCTCAAACAGTGCTATGTAAAGCATATTTTCGTGGAGCATTACAAGGTGAAATTTACTGCAACTGTAGATTTTCACGCGATGCTAGGTGAAAAAGAGCACAAACGAGCTGCTAGTTTCTTGTGGCAAGCTGAGAAGTCGTATCTTTCAAATCCATCTAGATACGTTTCTCAACTTAATTTATTTCACGAAGAACTGATTTACCCAATTGTTGTTGATAAACTCAAACTTAAAAATAGCAAAGATGAAATAAAGGGTGTAGTCTGGAGAGACAGATTACATATGGTTCAAAAGAAGATTAAGGATGAAGGTAATCCAAAGCTAGGAACATTTATCAGTGTGCTCATTGACTGTAACGACTTGCGTGCTGGTGGTACAGAGGCTCACACACGATTACATGGTTCTTTAGACTTCACTAGCCCTATTGATTGGCATCAACGTGATTCTCTTAAAAAGCGCCTGTGTGGAGCTTATCAAGAACTAGCAGATTGGCTTGGAAGTTGATAGTTAACTTCAAAAGTAATAGTTCTTACCCGAACTGAACGCTAGATAACGTTTGATGCCATCTCCAAAGTCTCGATTCCGTAAATCATGTGGGTTGGGGTCTTGTTCACTCAACTTAACCATCATCAAGGAGCGCAAATCCTTTGGCTCAAAGAGCTGCACCAGCATGGCGTTGCGAATGATCAGCGGTGTGTCGAGAATGCGTTTGGCGATCGCATCGTAGACCGGAATTTTCACTTCATTGTTTGGATTCAGTTGCGTTTCAGCCATAACACTGCTCCTATTAGCACCAAATTTGTGTAGGACTCAAAACAATCGCGAATCCTCTGTCTGCGGTCTTAGGGACTTCCAAACAATAAATCGTTCCAGATTAGTGGAGTAAACTGAGGGCTAAATAGCAAAGAGCCTTGACTCAGGTTGGAACGCACAGATGCCCTCAAGCGGTTACTGAAAGAGACAGCCCAGCGACTGAAAGGTCATGAACGTCGTCGATTTATGGCCCAAACGGTTGAGGAACTTGGGAAGGGTGGACAACGCTTGGCAGAGCGAGAACTAGGATGGCATCGTGACCTGA
>JBBSHC010000112.1:0-8030 GCA_038253425.1 Leptolyngbyales cyanobacterium
GAAGGGTTGTGAATGTTTGCTCTACTCTTGATGCTCTTTGAAGGACCATGAGCCTAAAAACGATAAATAGTCAAGCAAAATCGCGTTACCAGTAGAAGGCACATCTGCTAACGTTGGTAAACTATGCCCTGCGTTGAAAGATGATTCCTTAAAGTTAGTGAAATCAACCGTCACGATTTGCGATACATCCGTTAGAATCAACTGCACTCATCGATAACCAGCTCTCGCGGTGATCGTTTGTTCACCCTGCCCCTATGACTGCCGTGCCACTTCCTCGACAGCCATCGCCATCCCCCGATTCTGGTGCAGACGTTTCTACGTCAGCAGAAAAAACTGCGCCGACGGAGAATTTGCGCGATCGGTTTGCTACTCGTCCCCCTGGTGGTGCGAGCAGTGGTTCTGCGTCTGAGCTTACGCCCGTGTTTGCCCTCAAAGAACTGGTAGCACGGCTGAACCGGGAGCAACACAAAATTCAGGATTTGTTGAGTTCTCTCGGCTTTGCGCTGCGAAGTTTCAACAATCTCAATCAGTTTTTGGAGCTGATCCCGCTGATGGCGAGTCGGGTGACGGATAGTGATGGGGGTGCCCTGCTGCTATTTAAGCCAAACGGGCAGGTGCGGCTAGAACGGCTCCATTGCCAAGATAGTCGCTGGTGTCAAGATATTCGCAAAGCGCTAGAAGCAGCTACCCGTCAGGTCACATCCTCACTGACTCCACCGATCGCGGGTGAGACGATGACACTACCGCCCAGCGCGATCGCAGCCTTGGATCATCAAGTGAGCCACTATTTAGGTGCCAACGTTCAGCTTTTTGGTACAGCGATCTTAGTTAAAAACACAGAGCGCGGTCGGCTGTATGTATTTAGCCGTGATCCCCAATATACCTGGACTGAAACTCGCCAAAAGTTGGTGCGTCTAGTGGCTGACCAAACGGCTGTGGCGATCGAAAATGATGAACTGACGGTTGAACTTCGCAAAAAAGAGCGCCTCGATCGCGAGCTCGAAATTGGTGCTGAAATTCAACTGCGCTTGCTGCCGCGCCAATGCCCACAGATCTACGGCGTTGAACTGGCCGCACGCTGTAAGACGGCAAACCGCGTGGGTGGTGACTATTACGACTTTATCCCCGCCAGCTACGACCAGTTACGCTCTAAAAAAGATGGTGGTAGTGAGGTCGGTCGCTGGAGTTTGGCGATCGGCGATGTAATGGGTAAAGGTGTTCCGGCTGGTCTCATCATGACAATGACGCGCGGGATGTTGCGGGCTGAGGTGCTTAACGGTCACTCACCAGCACGGATTTTGCAACACCTGAATCGAGTGATGTATGCCGACCTCGAAAACTCACATCGGTTTGTCACTTTGTTTTACTCTGAGTACGATCCCAAAACCCAACTGCTGTCATACAGCAACGCTGCCCACAACCCCCCCTTACTTTGGCAGGCAGCAACAAAGTCAATCCGCCGCTTAGACACTTTAGGCATGTTGATTGGGCTAGACGCCGATACACACTATCACGATGCACAGGTGCAGCTTCACGCAGGCGATACGTTAATTTATTACACCGATGGGTTTACAGATGCCGCCAACCAGAGTGGTGAACGGTTTGACGAAGAAAATCTGACACGCGCTTTTCAGTGGGCTTGTCAGCATTGTGACCATCCTCAGGCAATTTTAGAGCATCTGTTTGATCAGGTGCAGCAGTTTAGTGGTATGGGCAGTCGCAACGCCGATGACATGACCTTAATCGTGATGCAGGTTAAGCCATTGGGCAGTCACCAGAGTGTCTCGTAAACTGATGAAGTTAAAACCAAAACTACCTGTGACATTAGAAGCTATAAAGCAATGTCAGAGCTTTGTTTTTCAGGCTGCAAAAAGCTATTTGCTGGTAGCTGGCAGCTTAGCCAGATTTAATCAGCACTTGTTTTTGCCAGTGGATACAACACCTGCGAGTCATGAATCAGGTTAGGGGGCATCCGTGGTAGCACGTTGCAAGGCTGACAAATCTCTGCGCAAATGACCGTTCGATCTAGCACTGATGCATCAGATCTAACAAGAATGATCATTTGCAATATTCTGAGTGGTTTTCTGGTATTCTTTCAGTTCTGTAACCTGAATATGTGAGCGTTAGTTTGCATTAAGCGAAAAAGGGAGAAAGCTGCTATGGTACTCTGCGTGATACCGGAGTTGACAACTGGGTTGATCGAGCCGACACAATGGATTGATGCTCTACAGCAAATGCACTGGCACGTACCGTTTGACCTTGCAAAACTAGGCGACACGATTATTGAAGACAATCTTTGGAGCAGTGTTCAAAAAGCGTTCAATAATTTTGTCAAAACGGGTCAAGTGTGGGCATTTCTAATCGGGATCATTTTCGGCTATCTGGCTAAATCATTTACAACGTACGGCTAAAGTACGCATATCAATGTATGTTCTCAGGTTGACCCTACTGATAACAGTTTTGGGTCAATTTCCATGCTAGTGAATAGATAACCTGTTCGTGAACCTGGAAATCATTTTTGAGTCGTGAAAAGCGACTGTTAGCAGGCTCAATCGGTTAGCAAAAATCGGTGGCTGCTGGCTGTCTCCTTCCACTGTTCCATCATTGAGCGTTGCCAACAAATGAGTGAGGATGACTATTAAGAAGCTGGGCGATCGCTGCAACCGGGTCAGTTCTACGCATTGAATGAGTTCTCACTGCCCTCAGTCTGAATGTCTGAAGTTCGAGCGCCTTGAATCTGAGCAAAATTGCGCGATACTACACAAAACATTAAATCCTACGCTCTAAAATCTAGAATTCCTAATCACGGTGAGGATTTCCTTGAATCAAGATCCTTCTCAACGATCGACTGCCGATCAACCCTCCACCTGGAGCCAACGGTTTGAGTCAGCACTCCATCCGGCGATCGCACGGTTTAATGCCAGCATCAGCTTTGACATTCAGCTGATTGAGTATGACTTAAACGGTTCTCAAGCTCACGCGCGGATGCTGGCTCACACGGGCATCATTACGCCTGAAGAAGGGGATCAGTTAGTGCGTGGGCTGGAGCAAATCCGCCAGGAATACCGTCAAGGGCTGTTTGTACCCGGTATCGAGGCGGAGGACGTACATTTTGCGGTCGAACGGCGTCTGACGCAAATTGCGGGTGATGTGGGCAAGAAACTGCATACAGCGCGATCGCGCAACGATCAGGTGGGTACGGATACACGTCTATATTTACGTGACCAGATTCAGCACATTCGACAAAGCGTACGCGCCTTTCAGTCAGTCTTGCTCATGCTGGCAGAGCAGCACGTTGAAACCTTGATTCCTGGTTACACACACCTGCAACGCGCCCAACCTGTCAGCCTAGCCCATCATCTACTGGCGTATTTTGAAATGAGTCAGCGTGATTGGGCACGGCTAGGAGAAATTTATCAGCGTGTCAACATCTCGCCGCTGGGTTGCGGGGCACTTGCGGGTACGACGTTTCCCATCGATCGCCACTACACGGCTGAGTTGCTTCACTTTGGCGATGTTTATGCCAATAGTTTGGATGGCGTTAGCGATCGCGACTTTGCCATTGAGTTTCTGTGCGCTGCCAGTCTGATCATGGTGCATCTGAGCCGTTTGGCAGAAGAGGTGATCTTATGGGCATCTGAGGAGTTTGGGTTTGTCACACTCACTGATAGCTGCGCCACAGGATCTAGCATTATGCCGCAGAAGAAAAACCCAGACGTACCCGAACTGGTACGTGGTAAAACGGGGAGAGTCTTTGGGCACCTTCAGGGCTTATTGGTGCTGATGAAAGGTTTACCCCTTGCCTACAACAAAGACTTGCAAGAGGATAAAGAAGCCCTCTTCGATACCGTTGCCACCGTACAAGCAAGTCTTGAAGCGATGACTATTCTGCTTCAGGAAGGGCTGGAGTTCCGTGTTGCTCGGTTGCAAGCCGCCGTGAATGAAGACTTTTCCAACGCGACAGATGTAGCAGATTACCTGGCAGCCAAAGGAGTACCCTTTCGCGAAGCCTACAACCTGGTCGGTAAAGTCGTAAAAACTTCACTACTCCAGGGCAAACTGCTGAAAGACCTCACCCTAGACGAGTGGAAAACGCTCCATCCCGCCTTCGAGACTGATATTTATGCCGCGATCGCGCCTGCTCAAGTTGTTGCTGCCCGCAATAGCTATGGCGGTACTGGTTTCGAGCAAGTGCGCCATGCCCTTCAGACGGCAAGAGACAAACTTGATCAACAGTAGCAAGAGCCAATGCAAGTGTGGTCTGGACTCTAGCTCTAAACTCAGGGCGTAGACTCAGACCACTGGCTGCGATCGCAGACTTACGATCGCAGGACGAAGCTAACAGTAACCCACGCGACCATACAGATCGCTTGAGATGGTCCTCGTGGGGGGCATTCTAGGGCGTGATTCCCAGATACGTTTTTTTAAGATAGCGAGAGAGCCGTCGTACTGGATTCATCGCCTGACCAGTGGGTACGCCGACCACTGTGGCAAACTCAGTATCTGACAAGGCACCAGACTGATGTTTTTGGAAGGCATCCACGACAGTTACAAGGTCGTCAGCCGAAAATGTGAACCCCTTTTGAGCGGCAAATGCAGCCACGATCGGAGCGCGTTCTCCTTTCAGCGCCTCCGTTTCGGCAGCGTCTAGCTCTGCTTCACTGCTAATATTGCCATCGCCAACGCCCAATAACGTTTCTAATTGTTGGCGCAAGGCGTCGTCTTCAGCGGTCTTTTGCATGAATTGCAGCACGGTTGCAGTTGCCATATCAAAAGTGCCCTGGTTAATAGGTCGCCAAGATTCTAGCAGAAGTCGGCAAAGAAGCTGATTAACAAAAGCTAAAGCTTAAAAGCAATCAGAAATAATGTCCTGGATCGTATAGCCATAGCCATTCTGATGAGGACGGGGTGCAGGGGTGGAACCCCTGGCTGGGGGCATTGCCCACACACCCCCTTTGATCCCAATGTCCTAAGCTCTGTGGCGGCAGCTATACAAAGGCAACAGCCAGCGGTCAGCAATCAGCGGCTAGAAAGGAGCCGTTCTTGAATGCTGTTCAAGGGGTTATGAAGCCAACAAAAAGCTGAACGCTGAACGCTGAACGCTGTGAAACCAGGCTTATGCAGGTTCCCGCTCAATGATGCCGCCACCCAGCAGCACATCGCCATCAAACCAGACGGCCGCCTGACCTGGAGTAATGCTGGACTGCGGTTCATCAAAGACCACCCGAACGCGGTTAGCTTCGAGCGGAATCACAGTTGCAGGCGTAGCAGCAGAACGATAGCGAATTTGTACCTCTGTGCGCATGGGTGCAGTTGGTGCGGCGATCGAAACCCAGTTAATCCGCTGCACGGTGCATTCTGCTGTGAGAGTGGCAGCGCGATCGCCCACCACTACCCGATTGTTGACTGCATCCAACGCTACGACATACAAGGGTTCACTGTGAGCAATACCCAAGCCCTTACGTTGCCCCAGTGTGTAGTGATGTACACCCTCATGCTGCCCCAACACCCGACCTGTTTGATCGACAATTTCACCAGATTGCGGCGTAATGTATTTGTCTAAAAACGCCCGCATGGAACCGTTCGCTTCGACCAAACAGAGATCCTGGCTTTCAGGCTTGCCTGCGGTGTGCAAGCTAAAGGCAGCGGCAAGGCGGCGCGTTTCGGTTTTGGGCTGTTCTCCGAGCGGAAACATGACCCGTGCCAAAATGTCTTGCGACAGATCGTAGAGAAAGTAGGACTGATCTTTAGTGCGATCGATGGCGCGTAGGAGTTGGTGACGCCCGGTCGTGGCATCATAGCGCGTGCGGGCATAGTGACCTGTAGCAATGCGATCGACGCCCAATTCGGTCTGCGCGTAGTGCAGCATGGGACCAAACTTCACCGCTTTGTTGCACTGAGAACAGGGTAGCGGCGTAATGCCCGTGCTGTAACCTGCAACCAGATAATCAACAATGTTTTCTTGAAATGCCTCGCGAGTATCCACAATATGATGGGGAATGCCCAACTGTTCGCAGAGTTGTGCCGCATCAACCATGCCCTCCGAGCAGCACTGCCCCTTGCCCTTCATGAGCCAGAGGGTCAACCCAATCACGTTATAGCCCTGATTATGCAAAAGGGCGGCGGCTGTTGAACTATCGACTCCACCAGAGAGTCCCACCACAACGTTATTCATGGACGACGAAACCAAAGACGGCTCAGAATAGATTATGTCTCTAGGCTAACATTCACGAGCGATCGACGTTAGATTTTCACCTGAGACGCTAGAGAAAGCGCTGCATCAGACCTCTAGTAAAAGCAACCGTAACGGCTCGAGGCGAACGTGCCAGGGAAACGGCTGATCTTTGAGGACAGCCCACTTTTCCTTAAAAACTTCTGCCTGCAAATGATAATCGCCAGCGTGGACGGGTGCTGTATGAAGTTTGAGAAACAGAGTCATGCGGTGTGGCGTCTCGCTGGTCGCTGCTAACCAGCAGGGAAAAGTGTTGGAAGATGAGGGATGAGGGCGGGGGGATGAGGGATGTAGCTTGCCTCCGCTTTGCGGTGGGATGAGTTTCCTCCTCTGCTCCCTTGCCTCCTCTGCTCCCTTACCTCCTCTACTCCCTTGCCTCCTCTGCTCCCTTACCTCCTCTGCTCCTCCTCTCCCTTGCTCCCTCTGCTCCCAACTCCCAACCCCCAGATCCTCTAAAAAAGTAAGCTGATGGGCACGAATGCCGACTTGTGCAAGTCCAGATGGTATAGGTTCGACCGCTTGCAGCATACAGCCCCAGTCGATCGCCTCGATTTGCTGCTCACCTTTGACGATCGCACGCGAAAAGTTCTTACAGCCAGTCAGTCTGGCAACGCTCACGTGGCGTGGCTGCTCGAAGATGTCTTGTTTGGCTCCGTGCGCGATCGCAGTGCCATGATCCAACACCAGCAGGTTTTCGCACACCCGATATGCTTCTTCCAGGTTGTGGGTGACAAAGAGCGTTACGCCTGCATAGCGATCGATCTGGGCGATCAGATGTTGTTCTAGCTGGCTCCGCAGATGGGTATCTAGCGCTGAGAAAGGTTCGTCCAGTAGCAGTGCCTCTGGTTGGCTGGCAAGCGCTCGTGCTAAAGCAACCCGCTGTTGTTGTCCACCTGAAAGCTGATGAGGATAGCGATCGGCGAGTCCATCCAACTGTACGGCTGCTAATTGGGCTTGTATATCGCGTTGGATGGCTTGGGTAGAACGACGGTGAGATGTCTTAGGCAACCCAAACGCAATGTTTTGCGCCACGGTCATATGTGGAAAAAGGGCGTAGTTTTGCACCAAAAACCCAAGGCGGCGATCGCGGCTTGGTACATTGATCCGCTGTGCTGCATCAAACAAAACTCGTTCATTCAGCACAATGCGTCCACTGGTAGGGGTTTCTACACCCGCAAGGCAGCGGAGAATCATACTTTTGCCAGCACCCGACGCGCCTAGCAACCCCAAGGGGCGATCGCTGGTTTGAAACGATACATCGAGCCGAAACCCAGGCAGCTTTTTTTGAATGTCTACATGGAGTGAAGAAGTGAGTGAGTGCGGGTGACGTGATGAGAAGTTGGGAGAAGGGGGTAAAACACTTGCTACTTGAGCTTGAGCAAGCGCGGCGTCTCTCCTCCCGGTCTCGATCACTTCTGCCTCGATCGCTTTATTTGCCCACCTGCTCGCACCTTTGCGTCTGGCGAATTGCCAGGTATTAACCGCAACAATGACCGAAAGCGAAAGACTGAGAATGACCAGCGACCAGAACCAGGCTTCGTTCATCGCGCTCGCTTCGACAGCAAAGTAAATTGCCATCGGCATGGTTTGGGTTTGTTCAGGAATGTTGCCTGCCAACATGAGTGTTGCGCCAAATTCCCCTAGTGCGCGGGCAAAAGTAAGCGTGGTGCCTGCCACAAGTCCTGGTAGTGCCAGCGGTAAGGTGATACACCAGAAAATTTTCCACTCCGAGGCACCGAGGGTGCGAGCAACCCACAGCAGATTGCCATCGATCTGCTCAAAAGCTCCCAACGCGGTA
>JBBSHC010000113.1:0-7989 GCA_038253425.1 Leptolyngbyales cyanobacterium
AAATTTTGCTTTTGGGCATTGATTCATCAAAGCACACAAACCTTCATTGGCATTTGTGGTTTATCCCTACTTAAAGAACCAGATGAGGTTGAAATTGGCTGGTGGCTAACCCCTGACTACTGGGGCAAAGGTCTTGCGACAGAGGCGGCTCAAGCTGTCATGGCTTATGGCTTTGAGCAATTAAATCTACCGAGGATAGTCTCGATCGCACAACCAGCTAATCAGCGTTCAATTCGGATTATGGAAAAGCTAGGAATGCACTTCGAGAAAATGAGTACAGACCGTCACGGTATAGAGATCGTATATTACGCAAAGGATCGGTCATGAATAACTCTCACGCGCATCAACCGCTTTCTCATGAGGCATCCTGGGGCTACGACAGCCGCATGATTAGCTACATTCAAAATGCAGCGGCGCATGGTCTTTACGAAATTCGTGGGTTGGGTGCCAAGCGTCGCTTACCTCACTTTGATGATTTAGTCTTTTTAGGTTCATCGCTCTCGCGCTATCCGTTAGAAGGCTATCGGGAAAAATGCACCACTAAAACCATCTTGGGCACTCGATACGCCACAAAACCCATTGAATTAGAGATTCCCATCACGATCGCAGGCATGAGTTTCGGCTCCCTGTCTGCCAATGTGAAAGAATCACTGGGGCTGGCTGCAACTGCCGTGGGCACCTCAACCACCACAGGCGATGGTGGCATGACACCCGAAGAACGGCTTTCATCTAAGACCTTGATCTATCAGTGCTTGCCGTCCCGTTATGGCTTTAACCCCGATGATGTGCGAAAGGCAGATGCGATCGAAATCGTCATTGGGCAGGGCGCAAAACCGGGTGGGGGCGGGATGCTGCTGGGGCAAAAAATCAATCCTCGCGTGGCACAGATGCGAACCTTACCCGAAGGCGTGGATCAACGCTCTGCCTGCCGCCATCCCGACTGGACGGGACCCGACGACCTCACCATCAAAATTCAGGAACTGCGAGAACTCACCGATTGGGAAAAACCGATCTACGTGAAAGTGGGAGCATCGCGCACGTTTAATGATGTCAAACTTGCCGTCCATGCGGGTGCCGATGTCATTGTCGTCGATGGCATGCAGGGCGGGACTGCGGCAACCCAAACCGTCTTTATCGAACACGTCGGCATTCCCACGCTGGCAGCCGTGCGTCAGGCAGTGGATGCCCTCGAAGATCTGAATATGAAAGGCAAAGTACAACTGATTGTGTCGGGTGGGATTCGTACCGGAGCCGATGTAGCAAAGGCGATCGCCATGGGTGCCGATGCGGTCTCGATCGGGCAAGGCATTCTCATTGCGTTGGGCTGCAACAGCGAAACCTACGTCCAAAACGGCGAACACCACTCAGCCCTAGAGGATTATGCCGCGATCGACACCGCTCCCGGTTACTGCCATCATTGCCATACAGGGAAATGTCCTGTGGGTGTCACCACTCAGGACGCAATACTGGAAAAACGGCTAGAACCCGAAGTGGGTGCCCGTCGAGTGCAAAACTACCTCAAAACCCTGAACATGGAACTAACCACGATCGCCCGTGCCTGTGGCAAGCAAAACGTTCACCATCTGGAACGCGAGGATCTGGTTGCCCTTACCGTCGAAGCGGCTGCAATGGCACGTTTACCGCTGGCAGGTACGCCCTGGATTCCTGGCTGGCAGTGAAATGAGAGCATTGAGCGGCAGTGCTTGGGCTGTTACGCCCAACTAAATTAGCGTTAAAACTAACGTGGCGTTAGGGGTACGTCCCTGCTTACAGGGGTTTTCAGTTGAGTACAACACAGCTTTGGCTTAGCGGTCAGCGATCAGTTTTTTGCTCATCGGACTGTGGCTTATACATTAGGAACATCGCTGTAAATCACTTCTAGCTCTGGCATGATCCTCACACTTTCCGTTCCGGGTCAATGATGAGTTGTGTTTAGCGCCTCAAGCCCATTGCAGCCTGGAAGCGATCGCGCCCACCAGCACAACCAACCCAAGCGCGCGTCGAAAATAATTAACGCCCTCAAACAGTTCTTGCCATGCCCAGGTGAACAAAGAACCAAACGCTACCGCATCCAGACCACTGTAGAGGTTGCCACTGGTAAACAGGAATTTAAGTAACGTTGCTGCTAGCCAAACCAAAAACGGTAAGTTTGGTGCTTGAGCGATCGCAAGGTTGCCATCGCCATCTCGAAAAGTTCGATCAAATAATGTCTGTTCCATAGCTGCAAGTTTACCCTGGAAGCCCAGAAGGAGACGCCCAACCGGAGGCAGAGTCTCTGAAGATTGCCCGGAATACTCCTAGAGATCGGTATGCGAACAGTTGGGTACGCTTTTGCTGAGGATTCGTTACACTTAGTTACATCAGTTCTAACTCAGAACGGTAGCTAAACGAGCCAACCCTGCTGAGTGACCGTCTGCAATAGTAATAAAAAGAGATTAACCGATGACTGTTGCTTACCCCCGCAAGCTAAGTAAAGCACTAGGCGCACGCGAAATTTTGAGTCAGGTTGTGCGCGATCGTGAGATTCACCTGATTACGCTTAACCGCTACCGTTATAGCGAACAGCGGAGTTGCAAAGATCTAACCAATCTGATTGAGCAACTAGATGGCAAGTCGCCTGAACTGATTAAGGATTTGTCGAGACATGTTTCCGACGAAGCCCGTCATGCTATGTGGTTAACCGATCTGCTGGTTGACTTAGGTTCTAGCGTTGGTACCCCGCCCGGTTCCTCCTATATTCAAGAATTTGAGCGGCTTCTAGATGCCGAATTGCACGATACGCACACCGATCTGGATGACTTTCTGATTTCGACGTTGGCAGCAATTAATGTGACGGAAAAGCGTGGCTGTGAATATTTTTCGGCTCATATCTACGCCTTGAAGCAAGCACCGCAAACTGAAGAAAACATCAAAATCCGCGAAACGATCGAGCGCATTTTCCCCGAAGAAGCGGGTCATGTGCGTTGGGGCAACCGCTGGTTAGCGCAATTGGCTGACAAAAGCCCAGAGCATCGGCGCAAAGTGGATACGGCAAAGCAGCGATACGCCGCGATCGAGCAGGCTGCGTTTGAGTCTGGCATGGACATTACATTGGGGGCAGAACTCCGTCGCGTGAGCAATCTCTTAGATATTGCCAACACCATGTCCATCTGGGAACGCCCACAATATTTGATGGAGCGCCTACCCCAAACGTTGCTGTCACCGGATCTCCAGCTTACCCGTATCGATATTGCTCAACGCGCCTGGAAGCGTGACCCCAAAGCTTTCATGGAGAAGTTTGTGCCCATGTTTTTGGGTGGGCTAAACCGCAACACTGCTCAGCAGATGAAAACGACACCTGCCAGCAATGAGCCAGCAAAACGCTCTGCTTAAGCGATCGCTGCATAGCTGACGGGTTCTTTCAACTTGATCCCCACCCTAATTTTAAGCAAACGAATTGCAAGCAACTGTTGTAGAGGCGTCCCCAGGGGCGTCTTTACGTTTTTGAGGTTGCCCCTCGAAGCAGTGATGAAGAACGGTTTAAACCAGCATTGATTAGACTGTCAGCTTAAAGTTGACGAATGCTTGCTAAGGTAGGAGGCTTAAAGAAGTAACAAGCAAGCAGTAAGGTCATCGACTGTAGCGGTTGGCGAAACGCCACCAACTGACCGCTAAGGCAAACGGGTGCAGAAGTTTTTAACCTCTAGTGATCTGTCAAGCCTTATTTTGTGGGTCAAAACCCCGAAAGACGTGCCTTGAATGATCCCAAACTTATAAATTAGAAGCTGACAAACTACCAGGTTTTGGTTGTGATTGACCCGGGCAACACGGATGCGAAACGCATAGCTAAAACAACCCAGGCGACAAACGTTAAAATATGTATAGTAAACAAGACAAGCCCATCTATTCTCTGAGGCACATATGGCTGTCGAACTGGCTTCGGCTTCAAATTCTCTTACGCCTGCTGCCCACGACGTACTGGCACTGAGGCAGGTGTTTGAGCAAATCCATGCTGGCAGTTGCCCAACCGCTTTCAACTTTCACATGCATACCGTTTGCTCTGACGGTCAGTTGCAACCAGAGGCGCTGATGCAGCAAGCGATCGCAATCGGACTACAGGGTTTTGCGATTACTGATCATCAATCCGTGCAGGGGTATCGGCTGGCGCAGCGCTACTTAAACAAACAGCGACTAACGCAAGCGCACGATCGCACATTGCCGCATCTTTGGGTCGGTGTTGAAGTCACCTCTAAGCTGCTGGATACAGAGGTTCACATTCTGGGTTACGGGTTTGACGCTGATAGCCCTGCCATGCAGCCATATCTGCAACACCATGCACCAACAGGCGCTGATGCAAAGGCTGAGTGGGTAATTGGTGCCATTCATCAAGCGGGCGGTTTGGCTGTTCTGGCACATCCGGTACGCTATCGGCGATCGCCAGAAGAACTGATTCCGCAAGCAGCTCGATTTGGTATCGATGGCGTTGAAACCTACTACGCGTACAACAATCCCACCCCCTGGCAACCGAGCCCTGATCAAACGCAACGGGTGCGATCGCTGAGTATCACCCATAATCTGCTTAGCACCTGCGGCACCGATACTCACGGGTTAAGCTTGCTGCAACGCCTTTAGCGATCGCGCTACAACGACAGCAGCAATGGCGTAGGACTTAGAGACTGTAAAGAACGGTCGTAAAGGCTAGCGGTTAGCGGCACGTTGATCGTTTTAACGATGCAGTCTTTTTTCAAAAACTGTGACAGCCACTTTCTGCCGCCTACACCCGCTACCCGACATGCCATCTCCTTCTCCTAGAGTTTGGCGATCGCGGCTTGCTTCACTAGAACGGCGTTGGTCAGCAAATCCTGCACGGTAGCAATGAGGATACGTTGCTCATTCACCTCAAACTGCACCGTTATGCGATCGATCCCTACGACCCCTGGTGGATCAAGCCGAGCCACACAAACTTGCTCATGCTGGCTCTCTAGCGAGCGATAGGTTTCTTGCTGGCGCAAGGGGGCGCTAGTCATTTTGCCTTGAGCATCGTAGGTCATTTCTGCCTGGGCGATCGTCGCCACTTCACCGATATCCAGGCGAATTTCTTGCTGTCCGTCAATCGCGGCTTGCAATAATAGTGGCTCTGCACGCTGGCACGGATAACGGCTACCCCGCTCAAAGAGGGGAAAGTAGGTGTAAGTGCGACGATACGGTTCCCAAAGGCGGATCGCATAGGTGTGGTGCAGGTAGTCATCAATGGCAGTGAGCTGGCTGGCTATTAAAGCACCGTGAGCGATCGCTTCAAACGGTTTTTCGAGCCGTACTCGTTGTCGCCCAAAGTAAGACAGCACAAGCTGCTGCACGGCAGGAATCAGACAACTGCCACCCACCAGCAACACATGTTCAATCTCTGCCTTGCTAATGCCGTTGCCGATCGCTAGCGCTAGCACCTCATCGAGCGCCTGTCGCACCTGTTCCAAAAGCTGACGGGCTTCTAGAATTGACTCGAAGCGATCGCGGGTGAGAACCATGTCATGCGACATAAACGTTTCTTCATCCAGCCAGCTTTCCTGAGCCGTTTCAACACTTGAAAGACGAATTTTGAGCCGTTCAGCAAGTTCGAGCAACTGCTGCCAGCCGATCGCACCAACAGCTTCTCGCGAAGAGCCAATTTGCTGTAAATAGTCTTCGACTAGCCATTGATCAATATCTTCACCACCTACATAGGCATCAGACTTTGCTAACACTTCTGCGCGTTGCACGGTCGCACCCGGCGTGGCAACAACCGTTCGTACCAGGCTCAGGTCAAGCGTACCACCACCAAAATCAATGACCAAAACGAGCGCACCGGGACGTTTCACTGCACAACCCAGCGCTGCTGCTGTTGACTCATCAATCAGTTGCAGTTTAGAAATACCCAGGTGCGTTGCAAGCTCCCGAAACCAGTCTAAATAGCGCTCAAAGGCACCGACAGGTACCGTAAAAATTGCTTGAGTCGGTTGAATGTGCTGCTCGTGAAGCTGCTGCCAGATCGATCGCAAAAATTGTTCTGAAACAGATTCAGCACTATAGACCTGCCCATCAATTTGGCGAGGTGGCGTTTGAAAATCGGCAACCAATTCACGCTTAAACGCTTTGAATAATCGCTCTGGTTGCGTCAAACCCAAACGCTGCGATCGCACTTGTTCACCCACCAGCAGATGCTCTCGGTCTTGGACAAACACGACTGTGGGTACGACAGGAATCTCCTGCACCTCACCCGATCGCTTCGTTAAACGAAACACCCGTGAGACACCAGGAAACCGCAGCGTTTGAGGTGCTTGCGTATCCACTTCCCAAAGACTAACAACTGTATTGCTAGTGCCAAAATCAATCGCGATCGCAGTCATGCAAACGTTATTAAGTGTTGGTAGTTGTTAACAGAGAGGCAGCGAAAAACAACGCCATCTCAATTCTCTTCTTCATCCTTCATCCTTCATCCCTCATCCTTTATCCCCCACGCCCCCCGGCAGCGTCCGGCTCACTTTCGCAGGGCAGAGAATGCGATCGCTGTGACGATAGCCAACAAAACGAATGTAGACAGGTTCTTCAGGCGCTATATCATCCGTGTCAGGCTGGTGCAGTTGCGGATGAAAAGGTACGCGTTCCCAGGCCGTGCCAATGGGTTCGATCGACCAGGTTTGCAGCAGATTTTCTAAAGGAGTGAAGAGGGCAACGAGGTTGCGGGCAGGCAGGTCGGGTTTTGCCTGTGCCATTTTGCAAGCACTGGGGTAGTTGGTTAACAGCGTTTGCAACTGAGCAAAGGTAGCGTCTTGAAAGTCCTCGTTGAGCTGCGTCTTTTGCTGATGGAGTGCTTCGCGTAACCGCAAACATTGTTGTTGCAAAGCCGTAAGATCGGCAGCGATCGCAGCTTCGGATGGCACTACAGGTAAGCTGGTTTTTGTTCTGACCAAACTGAGCAGCAGGCAAACACTGAGAATGACCAGCACACAGCCGAACCAAAAAAGCTGAGGATCATCCTTCATAGCACTATCTCGGCAGCTTTACTCGCGTTGTTGTAGCGATTGGGTTTCATCTACAGTCAGTGGATCATCACCTTGATAGTATGCGGGCAACAGCTCTTGAGACTCCACCTGCCCCAAAGCTTGCTCGATCGCGGCAGTCGTGGACGTGCAGCTTGTGCCAGCAGCATTCAGCACCGTTTCAATAATTTTGCCGTCTTTGCCAATGCGGTACTCAATTTTTTGATACTCAGCCATCACACATTCCTTTGCAGCATACCGATTCAAACGCAACGCTGATTCTGTCTCATTCATTCTGAGTGAACCACTTGCAGGATGGCAACCGTGAGGCTCAACCGTCCTGCTATCTTTTTTGAGGCAAAGCTATGACTCTCCCTACCCGTGTCAGGAAACTGCCTTGCCTCATTCCTTTCTCCAGCGGCGTTCCGCGCTCAATAGTACAACGCTCAAAGTCACGATCGCCACGCCTGCCACTTGTAGCCCGTTCAGCGTTTCCTGTATAGTCACCCATGCCAGGACGACAGTGAGTGCTGGATTGCTGGCACCCATCATGGCGGCTGTGGTGGCACCAATCAAACGAATACCGAAGTTATTGAGCAAATGTCCGGTAAGGGTGAAGATCGCCGATAGCAGCCCACCAATCCAGAGTGCCAACCAGGGCAATGCCGTTTCATTTACATGACATACCAGCAAACTGGCTCCTGATAACACCAGTGCAGTGGCAAAACTAATCCAGGTAAAAGGAACAGGGTGCAGTTGTTGAAAGCTTTTCTGGGCAGTGACCGTATACAGCGCATAGGCGACACCCGACGCCACCCCTGTTGTGATGCCAATCAAGCTACTACTGCCGATGGTGGGGTTAATGTGGGGGACGGTAAGGGCACTACCCAGCAGTACCAGACCCATAACACTCCCGCGAAACAGCGTCAGGCGATCGCCAAACAAGCGCCAGGAAAATAACGCCGTAAACACGGGATAGGTAAAGAACAGCGTC
>JBBSHC010000114.1:0-7950 GCA_038253425.1 Leptolyngbyales cyanobacterium
AATGCCCCCAGCCAGGGGTTCCACCCCTGCACCCCGTCCTAACCAGAATGGCTATGGCTATAGCTGCTTAAAAAGCTGGCGTCTGATCGCCTGGAAGGAACGTTCGTTTGTTGAAGCGCTTCTCTCAAAGCCCGTTGCGTCTATTCACTGCCGTGTAGTGTTAACTGGAAGAGGCGTCTGAAGAGAATGAACTGGTGTTGAATTACGACCTCATTGTTTGCGGTGCGGGACCGTCTGGCGCGATCGCGGCGGCAACGGCGGCTAAAGCAGGACTACGCGTAGCATTGCTAGAAAAGCAGATCCTGCCGCGTCATAAAACCTGTGGTGGTGGCACACCAATGGCGATGCAACCGTTTCTGCATGATCTGGTACCAGAAGCCTTTGTTGAAGCGACGGTTTCGTCAATGCGGCATACCTGGCAGTTTGATGACCCCTATCTGGGGACTATTAATACCCCCGACACCGATCGCAACTTCTCGCTTTGGATGGTGCAACGAGCGATCTTTGACAATGCCTTGACGCAGCAAGCAGTGCAGGCAGGCGCTACCTTATGCGATGGGTTGGCAGTCCGCTCGGTTGAGGTAGACGGCGATCGAGTGTATGTCCGTGCTCAGGCGATCAAAACGAACGGTAGTCTGAGCAAGGGCGACAGCTTTGTAGCAACGGCGCAAACCGTCATTGGTGCAGATGGTGCCAATGGCATTACGGCAAAAGCAGCCAAACTACGGCAAAAACGGTCGATCGCGCTGGGTATGGAAGTCGAGTTTCCTCATACATGGGGTAAGGGACACCCCGACCTGCGACCAGAGGTTGCTCACCTGGAGTATGGTGCCGTCAAGCAGGGCTATGCGTGGGTGTTTCCTAAAGCCGATCACTTAAACGTGGGGGCTGGTTTATTTCGCCCTGATCGACGGGATGCCCGCAGCGACCATCAGGTACGAGACGAACTGCGGCAGGCGATTCTTCGCTACCTAGACGCGCTGGCATTGCCCTACAACCTCGACCAAATGAAATTCTATGCCCATCCCTTGCCCATCTGGTGCGGTAAGGAGCAACTGAACACTGCTGATGGACGCATTCTGTTAGTTGGCGATGCCGCAGGGCTAATCAATCCCTTTTTTGGTGATGGCATTCTACACGCTGCCAAAAGCGGAGCGATCGCCGCAACCTGTGCAGCAGAGGAAAAGACTCAGGCATACAGCGATCGTATTCATGCTGAGTTTGCCAATAGCTTTGATGCTGCCCGCAGGCTGGCACGGCTCTTTTACCAATATCCCAAAATTTGCTACCGCTACGGCGTCAAAAAGCCTCAGGCAACCCGCATTGCAGCGCAACTTCTGGCTGGAGATCTGCCATTCGACGACATCTTCGGGCGAGCCATTCGTCGCATTGGCACAGGCATGATCAGCAGTCTACTTCCTGGGAAGGCGAGTCTCGGACGTTAGCCCTTAGCCTTTAGCCTTGCCTTCCAATCTCTTTGGATCAAATCAGTGCAAACCCAATTCCATCACCCTCGCTACACTAGAAGCTATGGCATTTGGGATTGAGACTTTACCAGTAGACGTAGTGCATCTCATTGCAGCAGGCGAAGTGATCGATTCGCTAGCGGCAGTGGTTCGAGAACTGGCAGAAAACGCGCTGGATGCAGGTGCAACTCGCATTACTCTCTCGCTTTACCCAGAGCAGTGGCGGCTTCGGGTGGCTGACAACGGCATTGGCATGAGCATAGCTGACCTCCAACAGGCAGCAGCACCACACAGCACCAGCAAAATCCGCGATCGCCACGATCTGTGGAAGATCACCAGTTTGGGCTTTCGTGGCGAAGCGCTGCACAGTTTAGCTCAACTAGCTGATTTAGCCATCCTGAGTCGTCCCGCAAATGCTAGTGAAGGCTGGCAGGTCAACTATGACAGTCACGGCGAACCGTTGCAAGTGGAACCCGTGGCGATCGCTCCCGGTACGATCGTCACCGTCGATCGTCTCTTTGGTCGCTGGGCGGCTCGTCGTCAGGGCTTGCCACCGCTAACTCAACAAATGCGAAGCGTACAAGCCACTATTCACCAACTGGCGCTTTGCCATCCCCACGTCACCTGGCACGTCCAGCAGAACGATCGAGATTGGTTCCAGCTCTGGTCGGGCAACACTGCCAAGCAAATCTTGCCCCAGATCCTGCGTGATCTTCAACCGGGCGACTTACAAGAATTAACCCTTGCAGTGTCTGGTTTTGCGAAGGCCAAAGATGAAAGGCTAAAAGATAAGGCTGAAAGGCTAAAAAATAAAGGCGAAGAGCTACATGAAGGGGTTATTTCTCCGTCATCAATTTATCTGCTCCTGGGTTTGCCCGATCGCTGCCATCGTCATCGACCTGATTGGGTACGGGTAGCTTTGAACGGGCGTTTTGTACAAATGCCAGAGTTAGAGCAGACGCTTTTGGCAAGCTTTCGGCGAACGTTGCCCCGCGATCGCTTTCCCGTTTGCGTGGTTCATCTCCAGGTACCCCCCGACCAGATTGATTGGAACCGTCATCCAGCCAAGTCCGAAATTTATCTGCATCAGTTGGCTGCTTGGCGAGAACAGTTGGCAATGGCGATCGAGCAGGCGTTGCGTCTCAGCCCCATCAATCTTTCAGACACGCTTTATTCGACGCGAGTGGGCAAACTGTTGAAAACTGCCGAGGCTGACAGTGGCTATGGCGTTAGAAAGATTCAGGCGTCAGGCATGGGAAATCAGGAGGCAGACGCAGCGGAGCAAAGTAGAGAGGGTATAAATCCTCACTCTCCACTCTCCACTCCCCACTCTCCTCATACCCTCGCCCCACTCCGCGCCCTTGCCCAAATCCACAACACTTACATTCTTGCTGAACACCCCAGTGGAGTTTGGCTGATCGAGCAGCATATAGCCCATGAGCGCGTGTTGTACGAGCAGTTGTGCGATCGCTGGCAACTTGTTCCTTTAGCACCCGCCCTGATTTTGAATCAACTGTCTGCGGCTCAAGTAGAACAACTGCAACGTTTAGGGTTAGACATTGAAGCCTTTGGTGAGCAAATATGGATGGCACGTACAGCCCCCGACCTTCTAGCACAGCGAAAGGACTGTACAGAAGCCCTGCTAGAACTCAGTCTCGGCGGTGATTTGCAAACTGCTCAGGTTGCTACTGCCTGTCGCAGTGCCATCCGCAACGGTACGCCGCTCACCCTTCCAGAAATGCAAACGCTGCTCAATCAGTGGCAGCAAACCCGCAATCCACGCACCTGCCCTCATGGTCGCCCAATCTGCCTCACTCTGGAAGAATCTGCCCTATCGCGCTTTTTTCGCCGTCACTGGGTCATTGGCAAAAGTCATGGTATTTAGCAGTGTTGCCAGGGCGATTCGCAAACGGTGGGTTCAGGCTGGAACAATTACCTACTCCTAAACTTCTAGCTTCTAGCGTCTTTGCCCTCCGCTCTGGGGCGATCGCTGTTGAGCAAAACAGAATTTGAGCTAGATTGTTCGTGATCAAGCGGCTTGGCGGCTGTTTCATCACTCTTAATTTACGGCTCACTCCATCGCACACCCTAGTTAATCAAAGCGCATGAATCGCTGGCTTACGCAATCTTCGCTCTACCTGAATGTAATGTTATTAGTAACGCTGATGACGATCGCGCTACAAGCCGGATTCTTTGAGTCCTGGCGGCAAGCGAATCAGCTACCCACGCTTACATCTTCATCAGCGCTGGCTGGTACCAGTCAACCAAAGCCCGATACCGTTACCTTGATTCCCTGGTGGCAGGATGAAGTGCAATATCGGCTGAACATTACTCGCAATCAGCAATACAGCAACTGTATTTTTGGCGATTCCATCACGTCAGGACTGGGCAACACATTAGGCGATCGCACCTTCAACTTTGCCCTCAGCGGCATGAGCAGTGTGTCGTTGCTCGAACAACTGAAACGAGAAGTGTCAGCAAACGTCCGCTGTCATCAGGTCATTATTGCGATGGGCACCAACGATGCCGAATACCTGATCAATAACGATCAATTCATCAGCAACATGCGGCAGGCGATCGCTCTCAGTCGGCAAATGCGAGCGACTCGTATTGTTTTGCTACCTGCGTTCTACTCCACAGTGGCAGCAAGTCAGAACATCGACATGGCAGGTCCGATCGACCGTGTAAACGAAATCAATGGACTGTTGCAACAGATCGCTACCAGCGAACAGGTTATCTGGCTAAACCAGAGACTGCAACCGCTTTACCAGGGACAGGCGCTCCGCAGCGACCTAACTACAGATGGCGTGCATCTCAACGCCAAAGGGCGGACGATCTACCGTAACGTTCTGTTGCAATTGCTGCAAGCCTCCTAGTTGGTTCAGTCTGCGTTTCTCAAAATTGTTAGCAAAATAGACAGCATTCAACTGAGTCTGCTCAAAGCTGACCGCTTGGAGCTGTTCATGCAGTCATTCAGGTTACTTGCGCCGAGCCAGTCAATGCGTTTGCGTTTGCCTGCGTTGAAACAGGTCGGCTAGTCTTGGCAGAATGCGCCGATTGCGCTGCGCTGTACCCTCTCTTGTCGCCTGATCGTAGCTGGCATAGGCACGTTTATACTGTCCTAAGTAATGGAAGGCAACGCCCTGAAAGGTCAAGGCTTCCCGATCGCTTGGCTGCAACCTTAGCGCGTGATCACAGTCTGCCAATGCTTCCTGATAGCGTTTCATGTGAATTAAAACGACGGCTCGAAACGTCCACACCTGGTGCTGACGGGGATCAATTGCGATCGCCTGGTCAAAATTGATCAAGGCATCTCGGTAACGCCCCAAATTTGCTAGAGCTGACCCACGACCATACCAGGCAGTAAAACTATCTGCCTGTAAGCGCAGCGCTTGATTGTAGCAGTCGATCGCTGCCTCATAGCAATGCTCATCTGCCAGCATAGAACCTTGACGATTGTAAGACTCTACAGTTTCAACTCCAGCCCTTGGGGGCGTCACCAGCGATTGCCGTTTGATCATATTCAGGGACGTTAACATTGCGTTTCTTATACTCATTCCACGCTGATCGCCGTCATCCAGTCGAAACTGGTAGCACGACCGCTAAAACGTTTAACTGCACCCTCAAGGCTCACAGCGCTGTAATCGCGTTTTCTTGAGCGCTTTGGAAGCTGAATCAGCCGTATCGTATCAAGCTTTTTTCGCATTACGAAGTATTGGCATAAATCTATATTTCTATAAGCATTAGAAAAATGGTAGCCTTTACGCGAAAGTTGAAACGGGTACTCTATGAATGCTGTATGCCAGATCTATTAACCTGGCAATATTTGTTACTACACAGCTACGACAACTCTGGGATGGTGCTTCGACTGCACTCAGCACGCTAAAAGCAGTGGTTTGAGCGGAGTCGAAAACCGTCTATAGCCATAGCCATTCTGGTTAGGACGGGGTGCAGGGGTGGAACCCCTGGCTGGGGGCATTGCCCCCACACCCCTTTGATCCCAATGTCCTAAGCCCTGTGGCGGCAGCTATACAAGCGTCAAGTCTTTTGTTGCCAGGTTAATAGAACTGTCAGACTTACAGTGATGTTCAAATGTCTGAGCCATAGTGCGCTCAATAAAAGGCTGATCGCTGAAAGCTAACCGCTGAAAGCTTACTTAAAGCTGTATCGCACTCAACTGTAAATGGCTGTAAATGGATTAAAACGTTCTTAACAGTTGCTCAGAAAGCCAAAATCTTCTAAGGTCTAAGGTCAAATGTAACGTGACAATCTACAGCCGTTCAAAACCATCGAACAGCGTTCACCGGAATTTAAGGCAGCCGATTCATGACAAAACGACGCGTAGGATTACTGTTTGGCGGATGCTCCGGAGAGCATGAAGTGTCAATTACGTCTGCTCGTGCGATCGCTCGTGCATTCAATGAGGATGCTAATCGTCCTCACTACGACGTGCTACCGTTTTATCTTCACAAGAACGGTCAGTGGCATGACGGTGAAATAGCCCAACAAGTGTTGCGATTGGGGCAGCCTCTTCCATTAGCCGCTTCTGACGACACATCATTCTCCAACCGCTGGCTGTTTCCTGCAACCGCGGCCGAGGTTGATGTCTGGTTCCCCGTTTTGCATGGTCCCAATGGCGAAGATGGTACAGTTCAAGGTCTGCTGAAACTGATGCAGGTGCCTTTTGTGGGTTCCGGCGTACTGGGATCGTCGATCGGGATGGATAAACTCGCCATGAAAATGGTGTTTGCTCAAGCCGGGTTGCCCCAAGTCAACTACATGGCAGTCAATCGCGCTCAAGTTTGGTCAAACCCCTGCATCTACCCCCAACTGTGTGACGACATCGAAGCAACACTAGGCTATCCCTGCTTTATCAAACCCGCTAACCTGGGTTCATCTGTCGGTATTGCCAAAGCACGCACCCGCACTCAGCTAGAAGCCGCCTTGGACAGCGCTGCCAGCTACGATCGCCGCCTCATTGTCGAAGCAGGCGTTGTGGCGCGGGAAGTCGAATGCGCGGTTTTGGGTAACGATCAACCACAAGCCTCAGTAGTGGGTGAAATTACCTATCAGAGCGATTTCTACGACTACGAAACCAAGTACACCGAAGGCAAAGCAGACCTGCTTATCCCCGCGCTGTTGCCTGAATCAATTTCAGCAAAAATTCGGGAGATGGCAGTACAGGCATTCACTGCGATCGATGGCGCAGGTCTAGCACGAGTCGATTTTTTATACGTTGAAGCAACAGGCAACATTTTTATCAACGAAATCAACACAATGCCAGGGTTTACAGCGACTAGCATGTATCCTCAGCTATGGGCAGCAAGTGGCGTCCCGTTTGCCGAACTGGTCGATCGCCTGGTGCAACTCGCCCTTGAGCGTCACGCCTAACCACCGCTTACAGGTGGAATCAGTACCACCTCATCTCCATCACACATTGGTGTTTCTGGCTGGACAAACTGAAGATTAAGCCCAAAGCGAGTCACATCACGCCATTGAGCTAATTGAGGATGATCGGCAACCAGTCGATCGCAGACATCAGCAACGATCGCACCTGCCGCAAATTCCAACCTCACTTCTGAAGCGTCACATGCCTCCTGATAGGCAGCAAATAGCTTAACCGTAATTGTGATTGTTGATTCCAAGATAAAGAGCAATAGCAAGAACAAGGCTTTGATGCTGATTACGTGTAAAGGTTCGAGCCGCATCACAAGCATCTTAAGAGCCTAACTCAGAAAACCTTGTGTTTTTGCTTAGTTTTACTCTTGCTGCCCACACGCTGGATAGAACCACATTACAGCAGTTTTCGGTTGGGTGTGATACAGCCTTGAGTAAGCTTTCAGCGGTTAGCGGTCAGCGATCAGCCTTTTGCTGATCAAACGGCTTGTACATTTGAACATCGCTGTAAGTCTCGCTAACGTCGATCAATAACGCCACATGATTGCTTTGAAGCAAACCTTACGCTGCACCGCGATCGCTCTATGGGAACTAACCGTAACTTGATGACAGCGATCGTAGAAGAATGCTGTCGTAGTATGGCTGTAGATTTGCAGCTCTTGGCAGAAACGTAAAGCTCCCCATAAAGAAGCCTACAGCCTGCAAGTTGTTCTATCTAAGCGCCACGCTGTCTTTACAAACACCAGATCTTTCTTCACATAGTGGCGATCAAAACCAATTTAAGTGGCAATCATATGAATTTTTTGTAAAGATGCCTTTTAAGGCTCCGGGTTTCACAAAGGGCGCTCTATAACGGTTCCTGATCGAATGAGGTACATTCTCGAACCTGAAAAGCTTGGTACGTAGGGAGCGAACGTACCTCACTGGCGTAAGAACCGCTATATTGTAAAGTTTCGAGGTTGAGCTATGACTAAAGGCACATATAAATATTGCTGTCTAGCGGTTTTAATTAGTTCTAAGAGGGAAGTGGTACAGAGCTTAACAATATTGAGTTTCGGGTGTTGTTTCCATGAAGGAGGTAGCTGTC
>JBBSHC010000115.1:0-7947 GCA_038253425.1 Leptolyngbyales cyanobacterium
AGATTCCCGGTGCTGGCGCAGGATACCGTTGAGAAACCCAACTCACGTGCCCGCGTCAATGCCACCGACACCACCCGATCCTTAAAGCTGAGAGTAGGCATGTTAACCGCATCGTTCTTGATGTAAAGCTTGTTAAGACCCAGGCGACGCGCCAAACGATTTGCCCGCACTAATGGCGTCATCCCCGTACCCACATCAATGGGTTGATTGGTCTCAACTGGAAGAAAGGGACGATAGCGCCAGATTGAGTTGGGACCCGCCTGAATGCTCTCACGACTTACAGCGCGGCGCAACGCATCGTAGTCATAGGCAACTTCCAACGGACCAAAGCAGAATTCGCAGACGTGCATGGCTTTGAGTTCGTACTCCTCACCACACTCTTTACATTTGAGCGCACGAAAGGTCGCAGCCGATTTGGTTTGCAGTTGGGTTGCTTGAGTCATAGATCAAAATCTCTCAGTGAAAAGTGAAAACGAAGCATACGGTTTAGTACCAAGTTCGACTGATACTAACATGGCTCAGAAACCGCGTCAAACATACCCGATAAATTTTGTCGGGTATAGCGAAATGCCTTTAGGGTCGCTGTTTGCTTCACGATCGCTCTGCACAGCAAGGTGTGGGCTAGAAGCAAATCGTCCCCTTGACATAGATAAATTGGCTACAGCTAAAGCGATCGCAATCTGACAAGCTATTCGCAACTTTATTCGTGCAGGTTCATCGTCCAGTTAAAATCACCGCTCCAGTTGAAACGTTTCAAGATCGATAAGAAGGCTCAAGCAGCTAAAAGTCGTATTTTTTCAAGGGGCAGTGACAGGCAAGCAATCTTTCGGTACAGCTCCTGCGATCCGAGATGTTCCATGAGGAGTATGTGCATTTTGTCAAATAGTTGTTATATTCTGTAATACGAAGCGATTAAAGCTCTTTGCTCTAGGAAAACCTTCAGCTAAGACGTAGCGATCGTTAGCAGTGGTCATATCTACGTCATGGGACGTGGCGACCCAAATTTACTCTCTCAACTACACTCTCTCAAAACTGGAGTCGAATATGAACCAACCTGTTGAGCTGTCTTTAGAGCAGCAATTCAGTATCCGTTCCTTTGAATCCCAAGTACAGAACATGAGCCGCGAACAGGCTCAAGACTTTCTGGTCAAGCTTTACGAGCAAATGGTGCTGCGTGAGAATATGTACAAGCATTTCCTCAAGCACCAGTGGGGTTTAGAGCAGGGTCCTCAGTTCACCTAATTCTTTGCTGTGGGCGACCTCTGTCTCTTGCTTTTTTTCAAGCAGAATGAAAGGAGGCTGGGGTTACGGGTCTTCAACTGCAATTTTTGCTTGGTAAAAGTATCTTATGATGCGGTCTGGCAAAATCTTAATAGAGTAATCCGTTAGGTAGCTTGTTTACTTAAACAAGGCTCCCTGCCTTTGGTGACTGGTGAACAGGTATCTTTGAGTACAAAAATGAAACTGCTTGCTTTATGCAGGGTAGCTGCCTTAAGCGACAGATGCTTTTCAAACAGTTGCGTGTAGGAATCGGTGAGCGATCGAGGCTGTTGCCAGCGCTGCAAGCCTCTCGCTAAAGTTAAGGTGATAGATTAGGAAGTAGTCCTACGCGCAAGTTAGCAATCTTGGCTCTATGTTTCAGCGTCTGCTTCTTTGCACAGATTTTTCAGATGGACTTCAGCGCCTTGTGCATTTTGTACCGAGCTTGGCAGCGGGAGGCATTAAGCAGCTTGTTTTTCTGCACAGTGTGCCTTTTGTAGAAGGTCAAAGTACTTCCCGCGTCGATACGATTGCCTGTGAGCAAGCGCGCAAGCAATTAGAAGTGGCGCTGCAATCGGTTCCACAGGGCGTTGATGTGCAGGTAGAAGTGCGATCGGGTCGTCCTAATGACGCGATTTTGAGTGTTGCCAAGCAGTACGCTGTAGATCTCATTGTGCTGGGAACGCCAACGCGCAGCCTGCTTTCAGAAAAGCTGTTTGGCAGTACCACTGTAGGCATTTTGCAGCAAGTGACTACACCGCTGATGGTTCTGCGTCCGCAGTTGATTGCCACATATACATCAGAAGAGTTGGCTCTACGCTGCCGTCATTTGTTGCGCCGTTTGTTGGTGCCTTATCACGGCAGTGATGCCTCTAAGTATCTGCTACAGCAGCTTCGTCAGACGATTCAGGCGTATCCGGATGCGTCGTCAGCGCGGCTGCACTTGTGCTGGGTCGTTGATGGAGTAAGACGCCGTGATGTACCTGCTGATTACTATGTCGAAACGGCGAAGCAAGAACTAGGAGCGATCGCGGCAGACTTTGAAGCCTCTGGGGTAACGGTTGATCCAGTTGAAGTACGCGAGGGCGATCCCCTAACAGAAGTTTTGAAGGCAGCACAGTCAGCCGATGTCAGCGCGATCGTCACTGCTTCAAGCCATGCAAACAAACTGCTGGAATGGACAGTGCCACAATTCACTAATGAACTGTTGCGCCGCAGTTGGCACCCCATCATCTATTTCCCACCCGATCGCTAAACGATGCTCAGAGACCGAAAGTTAGCCGTTGCATCGCTGCGCGTCTAGCGATCGCTGGGTTGTAAAATAAAACTAAGCACGCCACTTAACTGAGCAGCCTACGGGTTCGGTAGACGTTGGTTTGATTGGCGCACGACTCAAAATTTGCGCGATCGCGTCTCTTAAATACGTGACTCGTACTGCACTGGGATCATTTGGACTATCATCTACTGAGCCACTGTAGCAAAGCACGCCGTTCTGATTGAGCAAGAAGACATGCGGCGTTTTTTCAGCGCCAAAACTCTGAGCAACCTCCTGCGTCACATCTCTCAGGTAAGGGAAATTGAGGCGATGGTCGGCAGCAAACAACTTCATATTTTCAAAGCTGTCATCAGGGTAGCGATCGGCGTCGTTTGAGTTAATTCCAATCAAGGTAACGCCCTGTGCTTGAAACTCTGTCTGGATCTGCTTGAGGCGATCGAGATACAGCCCCACATAGGGACAGTGATTGCACATAAACACAACCCCAACCGCACGAAATTGCTCAAGATAGCGGGCGAGATGATGTACCGAGCCATCAATCCCCGGTATCTCAAAATCTGGAGCGTAGCTGCCAATCACAGTACTCATTTTTTCCATGCAATGAAATCGGGTGAGCGGGAACTAAAGCGTATCACTACTGCCAGTTTTGCGCGATCGCCTGATACCCAATTAACTTATAGACCAATTTTGCTGCTGTAAACTCCGAGACCACCGAATCATTAATGGGGGCAAGCTCCATCACATCACAGCCAATCACTTGATGGCTTGAAAAAATGCGCTGGAGGAAGGTCAGCAGGCTATACCAGTGCAAACCGCCGGGTTCTGGCGTGCCCACACCGGGCATGAGCGATGGGTCGATACCATCCAGATCGACCGTAATGAACACCTTATCAGTTTTGATACTGGCAAGCGCCCGATCCATCCAGTCAGGTTGCATCGCCATTTCCCGTGCTCGAAAGACGGCAAGCTGCTTTTCTTTAATCAAATCGGCTTCTTCTTTGCAAAGGCTGCGAATGCCCACCTGCACAGTTGGTAAGCCCATATCGACAATGCGACGCATCACACACGCATGGTTATGAATCGAGCCTTCGTAGGTGTGACGCAGATCGCCGTGAGCATCAACCTGCACCACCGTAAACGCATCACCTGGATTAGCTTGTCGATACGCTTCGACAATGCCAGTGGTGATGCTGTGTTCACCGCCCAGCGCAATCACAAATTTTCCGTCAGCAGCTAGCTTATAAACGGTGTCTTGCGTGTCTTGCAGCATAGATTCAGCGTCTACGGGGTGCGCGTCGCGGGTATCAGCGATCGCTTCATGCGTGTAAACGCCAACCGTCCACAGTTCGCGATCGAGTTCTTCGTCGTAGTACTCGACCTGCTGTGATGCTTCCAGAATTGCCGCAGGACCATGCTCACACCCGCGACGATAGGTTGTAGTAGCTTCGTAGGGAATGGGCAGAATGACAACCTTAGCGTTGTGATAGGCTGCTGCGACATCCGATCCTAAAAAGGGCAGCGAAGAAACAGACGTTTGCACCAGCATGGCAGAACCGATTTGAGCGACATCTGATCCTGACATATTCTCGCCCCGAACGGCTACCCAGAATGAAGCGCGATCGTCAATGCACGATCGTCCGTTAAACGCGTTATAGCCATAGCCATTCTGGTGAGGACGGGGTGCAGGGGTAAAACCCCTGGCTGGGGGCATTGCCCCCACACCCCCTTTGATCCCAATGTCCTAAGCTCTGTGGCGGCAGCTATATGAGTGCAAGGTCAGTGCAAGGGATCGCAGGCGATCGTAAGGAACAATCCTGATCTATCCCCTGCTTAAACGGATCGCCTAACCGCAGGATGGCGGCGACGCTTACGATAGAGAAAGGTGCTGTTGACGATGAATCAGAGCGTTGCGGGACTGAACTGCCTTTTCTTTAAAGTGATATTCAAATGTATCAGCCACAGTCCGATAGCAAAAAGCTGATCGCTGACCGCTAACCGCTGATCCAAAGCTGTGTTTTACTCAACTGAAAACCGCTGTAAGACTGCCTTTTCTCTACATCTGTGTTTCTACGTCTATGCAAAGTGATGCTGTCGAACCATTTCCTGATAATTGGGCGTATCTGAAGGCAGAGCTAACCTGGCTCGATCGCGTGTTGAGTCTGGCGATCGCGCGGCAACGACAAGACACAAAAGACATTGACCGAGTGGCACGATCGCGGGCGGATCGGGCGACAAGCCACTGGTGGAAAGGGCTGGTGACGCTAGAGGGTGAAACCGCTTACGACTCTCCCGCAGAGAACCCACGTCGTCGCGTCGCTACCGCCAAAGCCAGCTACCAGCAACAGTTAGAAGCAAAAATTCAGGTTAACCAGCAACGTGGCATTCCTCTAGGCTTGCCGCTCTTGTGCAGCCGCTTGCAGCTTAGCGTTGCCGAAAAAAATCTTGTCTTGATGGCGCTGGCACCAGAAATTAGCCGCCGTTATGGACGTTTATATAACTACCTTCAAGAATCTGAACAGTCCGGTGCAGCAGGGTTGCCAACCGTTGAGCTAATTCTGCGGCTTCTGTGTCGCACTGATGCCGAGTGGCGATCGCTACGGCAACGGTTGACTGATCAGTCTGCCTTGCTTCGCTATGGGCTGTTAGAGCTACAACCAGCGCAAACAAAGCCGTTGCTGACACGGTTAGTCAAGCTCTCTGATCCTCTGGTTAATTATTTGTTAGCCGAACAACCCCATGCGATCGCCCTCGAAGCACTGCTACAGCCTGCATCATCCCCCCCTGTTCTCAGCGTGTGCCCAGCCTCATCCCGCAATCTCTGGTTTGATCTGGTGCTACCGACCGCCGTGGTGACAGAGTTGCAGCATTTGTGCCATCGGGTGCAATTTGCTCACCAGGTCGATGAAAATTGGGGCTTTCAGCCGTCTGAAACAGCACCAGTTACAGGGTCGATCGCGCTTCTGTCAGGCGTTTCTGGTACCGGGAAGATGCTGGCAGCACGAGCGATCGCTCAAACGCTACAGCTACCACTTTTTTATGCGGATCTCGCGTTGCTCAATGCGGCTGAGCTATCACAATTACTACAAGCGATCGTAGTGCAGTCGCCCACCCTCCTCTTGCTCAAAGCAGCTCAGCAGTGCTTTGGACGAAACACCCCCCTTTCCAACGCTGCCATACATCAGTTTCTCGCGTCTCGACAGCAGCAGGGACTTACCTTACTGAGTGTCCAGCGCCAGCAAAGTGTGATGCTCCAATGGCGGCGTCAGCTCACCGCGATCGTCGAATTTCCATTACCCGATCAAGCCAGCCGTCTCACCCTCTGGCAACAGGCATTTCCACCCTCAGTGCCCCTCGATCCGGCAATCGACTGGGTATGGCTGGCACACCAATTTGCGTTGAGTGGCAGTGAGATTAGCGCGATCGCTCGTGATGCAGCGATCGATGCAGCCGCTTTAGCAGCCACTGTGAGTATGCTGCACATCATCCATGCCAGCGAGCGGATGAGGGCAAAGCGGAAGAAGGAAGGGCTAAAGGCTAAAGGCTAAAAAAGCTTCGAGTTTTGCACTGTCAAAGTAAGCATTAAAGCTGGTGGCTGACCGCTGACCGCTGACCGCTCAATCAGGGCAGTCGATCGCCAAGCTTGCTGATAACGGGCAACCGTAGTGGTTTACGCTGCCACAGCCGTACCATCAGCCACAAGTTGACCAAAAAATAGCCAGATGTGAGCAAACTGCTGCTAATCAGAAGCGGTAAAGCAGCCGAGTCGGCAACGGTTGCACCCGCTCCCAGCACGATGTAGCCAAACAGCCAACCCAATGCTAACGTGACAACAAGACGACTGATGTTTTTCTGCTGACGGTTGCCCTGCCCACGATACAGCGTCCAAAGTGCTGGAAAAAAGCCAACGATCGGAACCAGATACATAAAGAGCTGAAGCCGCTTGAAGTCTTGATTTTCAAATGATTCCAGGTCGCTCATTGCACATACTCTCTCTAGAGAGCTTAAGTTTAGCTGCTATCTGCAATACTTTATGGTAAGCGAATTTGCCCCTACTGGGATTTAACGAATCTGCCTTACCTTGTGCCAAACTTACCTTCTGCCAAAGAGGGTAGAAAAATTGAGATATAAAGAAACAGTCTGACCTCTAGCTATCAGTGATCGCCGAAAGAACGACCGTAAAGGCAGGAGAGGCAGCATTTTGAACCCACCTCGACTACTGCCCAACCACTTTAGTGACAGCTAACAGTCGCCCTTCACATAGCATCCTTCACGTGGCGATCGCACCACTGCACCATCTCCCACAGCACATGCCTGACGGCTTCACGCGAATGGTAGCCGTGATCTTCAAGCGGTAACATCACCTGGCGGACGGTCGCGCCCAGCCCTTTAAGGGCTTCGTAAAAGCGTTCGGTTTGCAGCGGGTAAGTGCCTGCATTGCTATCGTTGGCACCGTGGATCAGCAAAAGTGGCGCAGTAATTTTGCTGACATGGGTGAAGGGCGCTAGGTGCATGTAGGTTTCCGTTGCCTCCCAAAAATGGCGTTGCTCCCCTTGAAAGCCAAACGGGGTGAGGGTGCGGTTGTAGGCACCACTACGGGCAATGCCAGCCCGAAACAGATTGCTGTGCGCCAGCACGTTAGCAGTAGTAAACGCTCCGTAAGAGTGTCCGCCGATGCAAAGACGATCGCGATCGGCAACCCCTCGCGTGACAACATACTCGATCGCGGCTTGAACGCCTGCCAGTAGCTGCTCGACATAGGTATCGTTTGGTTCAGCGTCTCCTTCACCGATGATGGGCAAACTGGGACCATCCAAAACGGCATAACCCTGCGTGAGCAGAAAAAGCACCGATGTACCGCGTGGACGGCTAAAGGTATATTCGGCGGTGGTCACTTGCCCTGCCAGATCCCGATCTTTAAATTCTTCGGGATAGATCCAAAACACGGTGGGGAGGGGACCATCCCTCTCTGCGTCGTAGCCTGCTGGCAGATACAGTTTGGCAGAAAGCTGCACACCATCTGCTCGTTGGTAGCGGACGACTTCTTTATGGATGCCTGCAAACTCAGGGGCGCGATCGGGATAATGGGTCAGTGGAATGTGTTGATGATCCAGGCGCGAATAGATAAAAAAGTTCGGTGGCTCAGTTTGGGACTGACGCGAGGTTAGCAGACGATGAGCGTCATCATCCAGAATCTCAACAACGGATTCAAAAGAGGGCGGTTGGCACTGCCACAGGCGCTCGGTGCGGGTAGTGGTCAGATCCAGGCGATCGAGAAAAGGGTAAACTCCGGCTGGCGAGGCACCGCGACCGCTGAAGTAGAGGCTTTGTCCATCAAGGCTAAACCGCAACACGTTTCGTCGAAACGGACCGGGCAGAGTGAGCGGCATACCAGGATCGCTGTACTGGTCTTC
>JBBSHC010000116.1:0-7930 GCA_038253425.1 Leptolyngbyales cyanobacterium
AGCCCTTTGATGAGAGCAAAGCCTTTCAAAAGTTCTTACAAGTAATTGAGGCTACCTACTTACAGCGATCTTCAAACGTATAAGTCACAGTTCGATTAGCAAAAGGCTGATAGGTGAACGCTGACCCAACGCTGTGTTGCACCCAACTGAAAACTGTGTAGGTTAGTTCAGCGATCGCCTGCGCTTTAACTTGAGAATTGACTTTCGCGAATTTTGCCATTGCAGGGCACTCAAGAAGCTAGGCGCTTGCCGCTTCCGTTTTGTAGCATCGTAATTGCCAATCATGCCGGGACTAATGAGCGTAATATCAAATTCGTCTGATGGCACAGTGACTACAGCATCGCGTTGGCAAACGTAGTAAATGGCGCGTACTTGCGGACCAAAAACGATTTCATCTTCGTTTTGCAGAGTGCGAGTTTGGAGCCGACAGCCGTTGATTAAAAAACCATTTGAGCTGCGTTTACCTTCCAGGTCGCCATCAACAATGCGGTAGCTATGCGTACCATCACCGTTTGGCAGACGGAGCAAGGTTGCATGTCGCCGAGACACAAATAAAGATTCCAGACAGATTTCACAGGTTGGATCTCTACCGATCGCGTATTCGGAGCCGTCCAGCACAAGTCCGCGACGTCCGTTATCATCTTCAACAATCAATAAATGGCTTTGATGGGATTCTGAAGACATGAGACCCCAGGAGGCTGCTAGTTTACTTGAAACAAATTGTGAAGAAACGGGCTTAGCCGTCCGCCATCGGTGATTACCCGATTTTTTCAGGTACTTTTGATGAAGCGAAGGTAAAGTACAGCAACAGGGAGTTGGTCACAACGCTAACGGAACTACATGCCATCATAGCGCCTGCGGCGGCAGGGCTGAGCAAAATCCCGGTGGTTGGTAAGAGTAAACCCGCTGCTAATGGAATACCCAAAATGTTGTAGGCAAACGCCCAGAACAAGTTTTGGCGAATTTTATTGAATGTCGCTTGACTTAAGCGGATTGACTCCACAACATCTGTTAGTCGATCGCGCATGAGGATGATTCCCGCTGTTTCTACCGCTACATCCGTACCAGAGTGGAGGGCAATGCCAACATCTGCTTGCGCGAGTGCGGGTGAATCATTGATGCCATCACCAATCATCGCGATTTTGCGACCCTGCGCTTGAAGCTGCGCGATCGCTTGCGCTTTACCATCGGGTCGCAAGTCAGCCAAAATATTGTCAGGCGCTAATTTTAGGGGTTGAGCGATCGCTACTGCTGCTGCCTGATTGTCTCCGGTCAACAGCATGACGGTTAGCCCCATTGCCTCCAGTGCTGCGACTGTAGCCACTGCATCCGATCGCAGTGTATCCGTCACGGCAATTAGCCCCGCCAGAGTACCGTCGATCGCCACATAAACAACAGTTTTACCGGCCATCAGCAAGCGCTGCACTTCAGCTTTGCCAGCATCACCCACGCTCACACCATGCTGTATTAACCAGCTTTCCGTGCCGATGACTACTGGTAACGCAGTCACTTCATCGCTCAGCCTGACACTGGCAGCCACGCCAAAGCCTGGTGCGGTGACGAAATCAGTCGCAGGTAAAAGCGCCAACTGCTGCTGGTGTGCCTGTTGTTGAATGGCGATCGCGAGGGGATGGCGCGTACCACTTTCGACGCTGGCAGCAAGCTGGAGGATAAGGGTTGCCGTGAGCGATTCCGAATTGGTGAGATGAACCAATCCCAGGTTGCCTGACTCCTGGCTTTTATTTGGGTCGTTGTCTGCCAGCACCAGACAATCGGTAACGACGGGTTTACCTGTTGTGAGGGTGCCCGTTTTGTCAAAAATAACGGTATCTAACTGATGCACACGCTCCAACACATCACCGCCGCGAATCAGCAGCCCACGCTCGGCACCAATTCCAGAGCCAACCAGAATAGCAGTGGGGGTAGCAAGCCCCAACGCGCAGGGACAGGCTACGACAAGCACCGCGATCGCCAACTTAAGACTTAGAAGAAAAGGCGACGGATTGAGGGGATGGGAGGATACAGTCATGCCGTGATGCGCCATTGCATGTTCGGCACCCGTTGCCCATTGCCCACCACCAACTAAAAGATCGCTCCAAAGATGATTGCCAATAAAATACCAGAAGCAGAAGGTGAGAGCCGCGATCGCAATGACACCGTAGGTGAAGTAGCCAGCAACAGTATCTGCCAGATTTTGAATCGGCGCTTTGCGGGTTTGAGCCGCTTCGACCAGAGCAATAATTTGCGCCAGCGTTGTTTCTTTGCCAGTACGGGTTGTGCGTAGCGCGATCGTCCCTGACTGGTTCAGCGTTCCGGCTGTGACTAAATCGCCGGGTTGCTTCAAGACGGGAATCGGTTCGCCTGTCAGCATCGACTCATTCACCGTTGTCTGCCCGATCACCACTTCACCATCAACCGGAATCTTGTCGCCCGGTAGCACTTGCAGCCATTCGCCCAGACGGACGCGATCGGCAGGGATTTCAATGTAGTTTTGATTTAAAGAGGTTGGATCTTGAGTGAAATTTGCTAGCGCAGCCGTTGAGTCATCCGTGCCATCGTCTTCACCACTGCCCCGTTCACTCTGACCCTTAATCAACCGAGCAACCTTTGGCTGAAGGGCAAGCAGCGTCTGAAACGCACTGGCAGCACGGTTTCTTGCCTGTTGCTCAAGCGTGCGACCCAGTAAAATAAAGCCAACCAGCATCACAGGTTCGTCAAAGAAGCATTCCCACCCAAGCTGAGGCACCAGTAGCGCAATGAGACTGGTCGTGTAGGCAGTGAGCGTACCCATACTCACCAGCGTATTCATGTTAGGCGCATTGCGTCGTAGCCCTCGCCACCCGTCAATGAGCATTGAGCGCCCCGGACCCAAAAGCGCGATCGTCGCTAGCCCACAATGAAACCAGATATTGGTTAAGCCTGGAAGTGCAAACCCACTCAACTGGTCAAGGTGCCCAATACCAGACAGCAGCAGTAGCAGCGTTGCGATCGCCAAGCGCCTAAGCTGTTGCTGTGACTCGATTTGACGCTGGGTTTGAATGTCTATGCGATCGCCATTGAGTGGATCAACCGCATCGGTTTCACTGCCAGACAAGCGCAACTGTGACGGAAAACCTGCTTCGGTCAGCGTGTCTGCTAAGACAAACGGGTTGAGCGCACCCATTTCATATTCGACAGTTGCCACCTCTGTTGCCAGATTGACTGTGGCAGCAACGACCCCCTGACATTGTTTTAACGACTGCTCAACCGCCCGCACACAGCCAGCGCACTTCATGCCAGCAATATCTAAAGTGGCAATTTCTAGAGAGGGCACGGGCGCGATCGACTCAAGAGGGCGATCGACGGTTGGAGTCAGTCTCGTGGCGTCTAAAACCAAAGGAAAACCTTCCACACGCATCTAAGGGTTCTCTCTTGAGAGTAGATGAAGAAGAAGGCTGTTGGACAAAAAAGATTAATTTTCTCGCCGTTATCACACGGTATGTTCAGTCACCAACGTCAGGCTGACCCATGCCCCTTTGCTGTCGTAGCGACGAATCATACGTTGACGGAGATCCGGTTGCAGGAGCCAACCCACTTCCCAAAAAAAAGGTTGCCCCCTTTTGATGTGTGTGGGACTGGTGGCAGAGGCTCCATCTGGTAGCAATAAAACTTGCATGGGCAAAGAGCCTTGCTCAAACAGTAGGCGTGAACCATCCACCGTCGCGATCGAGGTGAAAGTGTGTTCAGACCCACCATCGCCAAAGGAAAGCTGCTGCACCACCTGCGTTTTGCCCTCTCGTCTAAGCTGAAGGTTCGTTGAGTAGGTGGTCGGCGATCGCAAATCCGGATACAGCGTCACTGCCTTGCCCTGCCATTCACCCAACAGGTCATTTAGCGTCAACGGTGGACGTTCAGGTGCATCCGTACCCCTGCGCTGTTCTCGAATCAGCGTCAGTCGATCGAGATTACCCTGCGGATTCATGATCTGCACCAGACGTAAACGGCGGTTTTCATAGATTAAGCCGAGTTCGGCTCCAGTTTCGGTAAAGGGAGCAATCTGGATCGACCCTTGCGAGAAAGCCCCCGTTTCAAAAAACATCAGCCCGCCGCCCACCGAGTTCAGCTCAAGCACCAGATCTGCCTGCGATCGCCGTTGCAATGTGAGGCGAACCGTTTGGTGATTGTCCAATCCCTCCAGCAGTAGCACAGACGGAGTATCTTGCTGTAGCTCTCCCTGGGGCGAAAACAGGGTAAATGACCCCTGCCATTCTCCCAAGTTTTGTAAAAAGCACTCCCACTGCGATTTCATGGTGAGATTTGATGATGACATTTCGCGCTTATTTAACAGCAATACGACGCACGGCAAAGAGGCTACCCATCACGCCTACAGACCCACCGAACCCTAGCAAGATTAACGGCAAGAGCACCATTCGCACCGGGCTAATTTGCACGCCAGTTGCTAGAAATTGCACAAATTCCGGTTGTTGAGCGAGTAAGTGGTTTAAAAAGCGTTGAATGATGCTGATCAGCCCCCAAGCGATCGCTGCGCCTACCAACCCAAACGTTACACCTTGAAGGATAAACGGTAAATAAATCCAGATGGCGGTTGCGCCGACCAGTTGCATCACCTCAATTTCCCGTTTTCGTGCCATCACAATGAGACGAATCGTGGTTGTAATGACCGCGATCGCAGTGAGCGTCAACAGCGTCGTTACGGTAAGGCTCACCCAACTCAAGCCGCGATTTAGTTGTCCCACGCGCTGGACTGCCTCATCCACGTACTGCACCTCATCCACCCCCTCTACCTGCGAGAGTTTTTGGGCAATGACAGGCACATCCTGCGACGATCGCGCTTTCACGTTTAGCTGATCCACTAGCGGATTACCGTCTAGTTGCTTTGTTGCGCCATTAATATCCGATACACCCAGGTCTTTCACTAGTGCTGCCCATGCCGCCTCTTTGGAAATCGCCCGCGTCTCCGCAACACCCGGTATGGCTGCCACGATCGGTTGAAGTGTCTCTGCCTGCACGCCTGTATCCAGGTAAACCGATACCTCTAACTGACTACCAAACTGATTTAGCAACCCTTCCAGTTGCCAGGATGCTTGCAGACTGATCCCAAACAGAAACAACAACACCGTCATGGTGCTAATCGCGGCCCAGTTCATCCAGCCGCCGCGCCGCAACCCTAACAGCGTCTCGCGGAGCAAATAGTCTAACTTGGTCAGAAATTGAAACATGCCCTATCCCTCAATTTCTCGTTCTTCGGCTCATCCAATGGCACTGCTACTTTATGAAGGGTTCAGTGCGATCGCTGCCACGCATCGTCTATCTCACACAAAATCGTCCATGCCGCATAAAACTGATAAGAGACACCCTGAGATGCAAAGAAGCGACTGATTACTAGCGTTTAGTTTTGGTCATGGCGGTACCGCAGTCAACCAAATCACATTAAAAGCCAAATTGCTCAATCTGATCAGTTGAGTGTAGGCGGATTCAGTTGAGCGCGATCGAAGGCAGCAATATTGGGACTGGCTCTTGCTACTTAACCGTCGCGATCGCATTGCACAAGCTTTTTGCAATTATCCTTTATCCTTTAGCCCTTCCCTCAAACAAAACGTTAAGAACCAAGCCCATCTTCCCCAACTTTCATAACGACCTCTCAGTAACCAGTGCAGCAACCGTATGCCTGATGAGACGGATGAAACAGCGGCTCAGGTAGCTCAAGCCAATCTCAGGCGCGACTACTCTCAATTGACTTTCTTTGATGATCAACCTGGATCGAATAGCGATTTCTGATAAAATCTTATCAAAAGTTAAGAATTATCCGATACTCCCTCATGAACTTATTGATTGTTGGTGCCACTGGCACCTTAGGAAGACAAGTTACCCGTCGTGCTCTAGATGAGGGATATCAGGTTCGCTGTCTAGTTCGTAGTGTGAAAAAGGCAGCATTCTTAAAAGAGTGGGGGGCAGAGTTGGTGTTGGGCGATCTGTGTCAGCCAGAAACCCTTAAACCAGCGCTGGAAGGTATTGATGCCGTTATTGATGCCGCTACAACACGGGCAACGGACTCGCTCACGATTAAGCAGGTGGACTGGGAGGGTAATGTCAATCTCATTCAGGCTGCTAAAGCGGCAAACGTCAAACGCTTTATCTTCTTCTCCATCCTGGATGCCGACAAATATCCCGATGTACCGCTGATGGAAATCAAGCGCTGCGTTGAGCTATTTCTAGCGGAGTCGGGGCTTAACTATACAATTCTGCGACCCTGCGGCTTTTTGCAAGGGTTGATTGGGCAATACGCCATTCCTGTCTTGGAAGGGCAATCCGTTTGGGTGATGGGCGATACGTCGCCAACTGCTTATCTGGATACTCAAGATGTCGCTAAGTTTGCCATCCGATCGCTCAAGGCTGCGGAAACGGAGAACAAAGCTTTTCCAGTGGTTGGTTCGCGGGCATGGGGCGCTTACGAAATCATCCGTCTCTGTGAGCGGCTGTCGGGGCGTGATGCCAGAATTACCCGGATGCCAGTCGGACTGATGCGATCGGTGCGTCGAGTTACTCGCTTCTTTCAGTGGACCTGGAACATTGCCGATCGACTGGCGTTTGCTGAGGTGGTAGCGACAGGGAAGCCACTTATTGCACCAATGGACGATGTTTATACCGCGTTTGGGCTTGATCCAGGCGAGACAATGACATTGGAATCTTATATGCAGGATTACTTCAGCCGCATTCTGAAAAAACTGAAAGAGCTAGATTACGAAAAGTCAAAAGGAAAACAAAAAAGCGACAAAAAGAGAACCTATCCAAGGTTTTAACTCCAAGGTTTTAACGGTGAGACTAGCAAGCTGGCTTTCGCTTCAGTTGTCTACTGGCGTTTAACCTTTCGGAGCCGTATCGATCGCACGTCATTCCAGCGCGATTCAGCGGAATTGTCTAGAGAGACTGCCCAAAATGGTATAGTCCCTATACCTAACATTTGCCCCTCAGCCGAGCCTTCGTCGTGCCTAAAGCTGGCATCATTTACAACGATATCAAACCCGTCGCTTGTCGGACTGCGGAAGAACTCAAAGACAAGCTTGTAGCACATGGTTGGGAGGTTTATCTCGCCACAGGTGCCGGTGGAATTCTGGGGTACTCTGACCCCCAGGGTCCAGTTTGCCACCTGCCGATCGATTACCTCAATCCACCTGGCTTCGATCACGACATGGCGTTTGCCATTGTGCTGGGTGGGGATGGCACCGTTCTGTCTGCCTTTCGTCAGGTAGCGCCCTACGGCATTCCACTGCTGACCGTAAACACGGGACACATGGGTTTCCTCACCGAGGCGTATTTAAACCAGTTGCCCCAAGCGCTTGAAGCCATCATGGCGAACAAGTATGACGTTGAAGAACGGGCAATGCTTCTGGTACAAGTGTGGCGCGATCAGACAATGCTTTGGGAGGCACTTTGCTTGAACGAAATGGTCATCCACCGGGAGCCGTTAACCAGCATGTGCCACTTTGAAGTTAAAATTGGCAACCATGCTCCAGTTGATATTGCAGCGGATGGACTGATTGTTTCAACGCCAACGGGATCTACAGCTTACTCGCTCTCAGCAGGTGGTCCAGTGGTGACACCAGGTGTACCTGTCTTGCAGCTAGTGCCCATTTGCCCCCATTCACTGGCGTCTCGTGCCCTGGTGTTTGCTGACACAGAGCCTGTCACTATCTTTCCAGCCACGCCCAATCGCATGGTAATGGTGGTGGATGGCAATGGTGGTTGCTATGTGTTTCCAGATGATCGAGTACGCATGGAGCGATCGCTCCATCATGCTCGGTTTATTCGCCTGCGATCGCCAGAATTTTTTCATCTGCTGCGCGAAAAGCTCGGCTGGGGGCTACCTCACGTCGCTAAGCCAACTTCCGTGGAACTACCATAGACGACAAGTTGAGATCAGACGTGCTAC
>JBBSHC010000117.1:0-7922 GCA_038253425.1 Leptolyngbyales cyanobacterium
AGCGTTGAGCCAGACCGGGATGCCCCTGGCAGCAGCGCAATCATCTGACCAATCCCTACCAGAATGCCATCCTGAATCTGGAGGTCGTCAAAGCCGCGTTTACGGCTACCAACTTTCTCTGCTAAACCCAGGAAAAGGGCCATGACGATTGACATGATGGCAATAATCAGTACGCCATCGGGCAGCATATGGAGCTTTTTGAGTACAAACCCAACGCCCAGCGCAGGAATGGTACCAACGGCAATACCCACCAGGATTTTCCATTCTTCCTGATGCCAGTCTCGTTGTTGAAAGGCGCTCCAGGCACCCGTTAAAATTTGCCGAATATCACTCCAGAAGTACCAGACGACCGCGATCACGCTCCCAAACTGAATCGCATCGACAAAGGTTTTTTGCCCCGTGCTCTCCCAACCAAAGAGTTTAGTGAAAACGAGCAAATGGGCGGTGCTGCTAATTGGTAGAAATTCTGTAATTCCCTGCACAATGCCCAGTACAAACGACTGAAACACACGCTCAATGACGTTGACATCAGCGGCGGCAGGGCTCATCTGAGCCTCCATTACAGCCATCACGCCCTGACCCGTGGTGATCAAACTCTGCCATCCTAACGAAACCAGTGACATCTCTGGATTGAAAGCTGACCAAACCATTTATTTTCCCCACAACGCTCTACTTTCCAGCCCACATTTCGCCATATCGACAAAACGACAGTTGAATGACAGCTCTATTAGACGCACCGCTTAATTTGAGGCAGCGATGACTGGCTGCACAGTCACCGCTGACGCTCTTGATGTTTAACCATGTCACTTTAGCGATCGAGCGCCACAAGCCACTGGCTCATCTCAAAAAAGCGATCGCTGTACGACGCACGAGACTCGATCGCATCCAGTGATAACACACCGTGAGCTTAGCCAAACTTTGTGCCGTTGAGAATAGCTGCGAAAGAACTTTAGCGAAAATTCAAGCTAGGATGATGAGCATACCCCCCTGGGGGATATATCAAAATGTGCTATTGTTAAGTAAAGTAAATCAAATAAGAAATATTCACAATACTTTGGTTTCCTACACGCCGTCCTCTAAGCTTGGTTACACCGCTCCGTCAGTGGTTCATCCGCCTGAATTAAATTCTGAGTTTAGCGCTACTCTGCCCGTTTCCCTGGTGCCTCACCGAGTCGAGCGCTGGCTGGTGCTAGCTGCTGCTGTTTTCCTGGTTTGCATTCCTGTTTTTGTTCAGGCACCCCTTGTGCGGCTTGTACCCTGGGCTAGTCTGGCAATGACACCAGTTTTGCTGGCGATCGGTGTTTATTTGTCGTCTCGTGCAGCGACTCATCGTTGGGGCGATTTACTTATCGGTTTTACCTGGACTTGGCTTGCTGGATCAGTCTACTGGGGATGGCTGCGGTGGGAACCGTTTTTGCATTTACCCATCGAAGCGATCGGTCTGCCCTTTGCCGTTTGGGGTTTGTCTCGCAACGCTGGCAAAATTGGCAACTTTTTCTACCTTGGCTCTTTGTTTGGGACGGTCGTAACGGATGTTTACTTTTATTTGGTGGATCTGATTCCCTATTGGCGTCAGTTGATGCAGGTTGAAATCGATGCCGTGCAGCCAATTTTTAAAAGCGCGATCGCCCAAATGCAGACGCCGTGGGGTGCGGGTTGGGCGATCGTACTGGCACTTCTGTTGCTAACTGTGAGCGTTTTGCCGCTGTATTCGCGTCAGCTTCACTGGTGGGCGTTTAGTGGAGCAGTGTTGAGTACAATTTTAGTAGATAGCTTGTTTTGGGTTGCAGCGATCGCTACTTGATCGAAACCGATCGCCTGCTAATTAGCTGCTTTGATCCATTCTGATCCGCTACGATTTCTCTGCATCAGATTTTGTTGGAAACTCCCAATTCAAAGTTTCTTAAACGAATTTTCCTCGAAAGACTACACTGACAGAGTGAGATATGTCAGGATGCATCATAGGAACGGATTATTCTTCTCAGCCTGTGGTGACTTTGCAACCCACTCCCCATCTTGTCCTTCGCACTGATTCTGGTAGTCGGCGGTTGCCGTTGGCTGGTAGTAATTGCTGGACGATCGGTCGTAGCGAAGACAATAACTTTGTGTTGCCCGATCGCTGGATTTCGCGTAACCACGCCATGTTGCAATGCATGGAGACAGGCGAGTTTTACTTAATTGATCTGGGTAGCCGGAATGGGTCGTTTGTCAACGGTCGTCGGGTGAGCATCCCCGTCACGCTGCATAATGGCGATCGCCTTACCTTTGGTCAAACGGAACTCGATTTTTACTGCCCAACGCTCAGTTATGCGGCTGACGCATCAATGGGGTTAGACTCCAAAGAATTTACAGCCACCGCTACGCTGCATGTCCGCCGACTCATTTCGGTGCTAGTCGTAGACATTCGTGATTTCACCGTGCTGACCCGGCAACTGGATGAAAAGGTACTATCGGAGGTGATTGGCACCTGGTTTCGTCATGCAGGCGACATTATTCGTGAATACGGTAGCTGGGTTGACAAGTATATCGGCGATGCCGTGATGGCAATCTGGATACACGGTGCCCAAGGCGTTAACAACGATGAAATGCTCCGTATTTTTCGGGCGCTCAATGCACTGCACAAGATGACCAGCGATTTGTACAACACTTACCCACTTCCCTTTCCGTTGCGGATTGGTGCTGGTATTAATACAGGTTATGCAATGGTCGGCAATACGGGCAGTGGTGATCGCCCTGACTATACGGCGTTGGGTGACACAGTTAATGCTGCCTTTCGCCTTGAAACCTCCACAAAGCAGATTGGTCTCGATATTGCCGTGGGTGAAACAACTTATAGGCATTTGACGGATCTAGAGATTACGTCGATCGATCTGTTCCGCAACTATACAGTTCACCTCAAAGGGTACGACGAAACGACGGTTGCCCATGCGTGTTCGTTTCCAGATCTAGAAACCTTCCTGCAAATGAGAAGCCGAGGGTAGGGTGTGGTTGGCGATCGATCGACGGGCAGCGCTATCCAGTAACCGTTCTATCGCCTACGTTTTTACACGCTATTCTGTAGCTCTCCTCCCCTTTCTTGTGCGTCTCCCCCACTGAGTGTAAAGATTTCCACCAGGAAACTCTAGTCAGACGCTCCATAGTGAGAGATGATATCCAGGAAATGATAGGCTCTAAACAAATGCTGTGTATGGTTTCCATGCAACAGAAAGGGAGGTACGCATTCATGAAACGGTTGGTTCGTTTGTTGACAGTTCTTTGCATGTTGTTCGGTTGTGTTGGCTGGCTAGGGATGCCGCAAAATGCTTTGGCTGCGGATCTGAACGGTCTTGTAGGGTCTTCCTTACAGCGAGTTGCGATCGCGCCGCCACTGCTTGCCGCTGAAGCAATTCGCGATGCAGTCGGAGAAAAGCTCAGTTCGGAATACGGTAAGAAACTTGATTTGAATAACACGAATGTTCGTGCGTTCAGGCAGTATTCGGGGTTGTACCCAACTCTGGCAGGGTTGATTATCAAGAACGCGCCTTATGAGAGCGTCGAAGATGTGCTTAACCTTGCTGGCTTGACTGCAAATCAAAAAGAGGTGTTGCAAGCAAACCTCGATAACTTTACAGTGACCGATGTCGAAGAAGCGTTAGTGGAAGGAGCCGATCGCATTAACAACGGCATCTACCGCTAATCACTCTGGTTTAACGCTTCTGCTTTAATGATTGAAGTCAAATTGCTCGACGACTGGTCTACGGTCGGAGAGCAATTTTTGTTTTTAGTCTCTACTGGGTCATTGGACTTTAGACTAAAGACACCTGTGTATGCCAAGCGACCATTCAACCTCTGAAAGCTAACAATTGACAGCCTCTTTGCAATCTTCTGCCTGGCGATCGCCCCCCGTTTCAGATCTGCTACGCCCGTTCGATGTGTTGATCGTGGGTGCAGGTGCGGCTGGACTTTATACCTCGCTGTGTCTTCCTAATCACCTTCGTGTGGGGCTGATTACTAAAGATACCCTCGCCTTATCTGCCAGTGATTGGGCACAAGGCGGTATCGCAGCGGTTATTGATCCAGCAGATTCACCAAAACTACATCTTGAAGACACGTTGCAGGCAGGCGTTGGCTTGTGCGACTACGAGGCGGTGAAGTTTTTAGTGGAGCAAGCGCCCCAGTGCATTCAGACGCTTGTGGCAATGGGGGTAGCGTTCGATCGACATAACGGTGAACTTGCACTCACGCTCGAAGCGGCTCATTCTAAACGTCGAGTGCTACATGCAGCCGATACGACTGGGCGTGAAGTCGTCAGTACACTCACCGCGCAAGTGTTGAACCGTACCAATATTCAAATCATTTCTCAAGCGTTGACGCTGGACTTGTGGCTTGATGCACAAACGCAGCATTGTCAGGGCATTAGTCTGCTTTATCAGGGGCAGGTGCTCTGGTTGCAGGCAGCGGCGGTCATCCTGGCAACGGGTGGCGGTGGACAGGTCTTTGCCCAAACCACGAATCCAACGTTGAGTACAGGGGATGGTGTGGCGATCGCGCATCGAGCTGGAGCTGTACTGCGAGATCTCGAATTTGTGCAGTTTCATCCCACTGCGTTAACAAAGCCTGGTGCACCCCGTTTTCTCATTAGTGAAGCCGTTCGAGGTGAAGGTGCCCATTTAGTGGATGATCACGGGCGGCGGTTTGCCTTTGACTATCATCCAGCGGGAGAATTGGCTCCTAGAGATGTGGTGAGTCGCGCTATTTTCAGCTACTTGCAAACAACCCACGCAGATCCAGCATCCGCTCATGTTTGGTTAGATCTCCGCCCGATCGCGCCTGAAACCATTCAGCATCGCTTTCCCAACATCATTCAGGTGTGTCAGCGTTGGGGCATTGATGTCTTTCGAGAACCGATCCCCGTTGCGCCTGCTGCTCATTATTGGATGGGGGGCATTGCCACAGATTTGATGAATCAAACCTCGATTCCCGGTCTTTACGCGGTTGGTGAAACTGCTAGCACAGGCGTTCATGGGGCAAATCGGTTAGCGAGTAATTCGTTGCTGGAATGCCTGGTGTTTGGGGCACAGTTTGCTCAGTTGGAGGTGAAGGAGTCAGCGGTTAGCGGTCAGCGGTCAGCGGTCAGCGGTCAGTCCAGCGTCAATGGTTTTAGTGCAGCGGCACAAAATGCTACTGGCAGCGTTGCTTCACTTTTCACTCCCTCACTCATGCCAACAGAGATCGCCAAAGTTGAAGCGCTACGCAAAGAACTTCCCCGGTTGGTGTGGCAAAGTGCAGGCATTTGTCGGGAAGAGGGGGTAATGGTAGCGGCGATCGCTCAAATTCAACGCTGGCAGCAAGAGTTCGCTGAACTTGCCATGAGCCAATTTTTTACGCATCTCCAGACTGGCACGATCGTTGATCTCAGTACGTTGAATGCTGATCCCCAGTTACGTGTTTGGGCAGAGACTCGAAACTTGTTGGATGTAGCATGGCTGATCCTTAAAAGCGCCCATTTTCGTACCGAGAGTCGTGGTGGACACTATCGAGTCGATTATCCTGAAACTGTTGCTGAGTGGACGCGCCATACTCTGGTTCAAACTGATGGGGGCGGGTCAAGCGATCGCTGGTGGAAGGCACCTGTCAACTGTCAGGCAGACGAGGGGGAAAGGCTAAAGAATGAAGGCTAAAGTAAGGGAGATTTTTCAAACTTTTTGGCTGTCTTCCGTTACGCTGCTTTTGGTTTAGCAACGAACAACGAGCCACCACCCATCCGCTACCTTCCTTCATTGCCTTGCTGTCTCCTCACTCCAGTGCCATCGGTTTTATTGCAGTTCATCGGTTAGTGTCTCAATGAGCAAATCCATTTGCTGTTGGCGTTCGGCTAAGAAGGTCTCACATTGCCGCAGAGATTCGATCGCTGTTGCAAACTGGTCAAAAACGTCTGCTAGTTCGAGTTCTCCCGATTCAATGCGAGCCATCATGTCTTCCACCTGTTGCACAGTCTCCTCATAGCTCCAGCTTTGTTGCAAGTGGGCTGAAGCCAGATCTCGATCGGCAGCTAGTTGGTTAGGCGGGTATGTTTTAGCAGAGTCTTTAGAGGCGCTCACAATCGTTGAATAGCAAGGTTTGCATGTTCGTTCTAGCACGTTATGTTTTAGCACGTTAGACGGAGCATTGCTGCTCAACCTTCTAACGATCGTGGCAAAACGTCCGTTACATTGACCGTTAGCTGCCCCTGATCAAGCTGAATATGCAGTGTCTGCCCCAACTCTACAGCGTCGATCGAACGGACGATCGCGCCATCAGTTTGCCGTGCTACAGCATAGCCGCGTTTGAGGATAGCTGCTGGATCAAGCGCTGCCAACCGTTGCTGCAATGCTTGACAGTGCTGCGTTGCTTGCTGAATTTGCAGCGCACTCCCCTGCTTGAGGCGTTGACGCATCCAGTGCAGCATTTGCCGTTCTTGCTGGAGCTTACGATCGAGTCGGAATTTGTACAGGCGATCGCTGAGTTGCTGTAATTGTGTGTGGGCATCCTCCAGACATGAGTTAATGATCGCTTTGCAGGCAGACACGCGCTCCTGATGAGCGGCGCACAGGTCGGCTAACTGGGGTACTGCTTGTTCAGCAGCGGCAGTTGGTGTATGAGCACAAACATCTGCGACCAGATCTGCCAGGGTCTCATCGCGCTGATGACCAATGCCAGCGATCACGGGAATGGAACAGTCAGCGATCGCCCGCACCACGCGCTCATCATTAAAGCACACCATATCTTCGATCGCGCCGCCACCGCGTGATAGAATTAGTACATCCGATCTACCATCTCGTTCAATCTGCTGGATGGCATTGACGATCGAAACTGGAGCCTGATCACCCTGTACTAGCGCTGGAGAAAACAATACATGCAACCCTGGATACCGCCGCCGCAACGTTCGCTGAATATCGCCCCACGCTGCTGCTTGAGGGGATGTGACCACTGCCACCGTTTGCGGATGTATTGGTAAGGGTCGTTTCCGCGCTGGGTCAAACAGACCTTCTGCTTCCAGACGAGTCCGCAGTTGCCGATAGCGTAGCGCCCGTAAACCTTCCCCGGCTGGCAGAGTCTGCCAAACAATTAGTTGATATTGTCCGCGCTGAGGGTGCAGGTGGATGCGTCCCAGGATAATTAATTGTTCTCCCTGAGATGGCAACGTCATCAGCTTCTCTAGCTGGCTATTCCACACCACACAGCTAATGGCTGCTTTGGCATCTGGATCTTGCAGAGTGAAGAATAACCCGCTGCGGTAACGGGTCGCGCTTGATACTTCTCCCGTCACCCAGATTTGCTGGAGGTGATGATCCTGTTCCAGCAGGGTCTGAATGTAGGCAGTTAACCCCGCAACCGATAACGCCGTATCAGGAACCAGCAAACTAGGAAGATAGGAGGTCATTGTATGTAATCTGAAAGAAAGGCAAACGACAGTAGGACAATGTTTGCAAATTGCTCGTTGAATTATCTTTGAAGGCAGTAGGCAAATTTCGCCGACCCATTATAAAGTGATGCCTTGATTGCTCTTACCTCCGTCTAGATTAACCAGGCTTGCTCAAATCTGTTCGTACGCTTGACTGCATTCCTGAAAAATTTGCTGAGCCGTTGGTGGTCGCTCTGGAAGTAACGACGATCGCGCTTTCGCTGGCTAAGAACCACCAGGAATCAACGGTCAGACTGTTGCTTAATCCCTGCCTCACCTCGGTAGCCAATACACAATTCATGTTTGACTACTTAGAATAGAATGCCCCTAACCGCGATCGCTGGCATCCCACACTTTCATCGGCTTTGAACCCTAAACTTAAGGTCAAACCTTGATTAGAGCAGTCTTTCTGCACTGTCTCACCTCTCCTCTTAACCCCCACCTACTGAACCTTCCGCTTTGAGGCGCTAATGGCTACTAAAACAACTGATAATTCTTC
>JBBSHC010000118.1:0-7919 GCA_038253425.1 Leptolyngbyales cyanobacterium
GGCATTCAAATTGCTTGCAAAATTTCGCCGCCGTTCCGCCCTTTGACGCCCACAGAGGATGCTGAATACACCCAGCAAATCATTGAATCCAAGGCACAAATTTTGTTTGTTGGCATTGGTTGTCCCAAGCAAGAGCTGTGGATGGCAGAGCATCATGGCAAGATTCCAGCAGTGATGCTAGGAGTTGGTGCAGCGTTCGATTTTCATGCGGGGCGAGTCAAGCAAGCTCCCGTTTGGATGCAACATGCAGGCTTAGAGTGGGCGTTTCGGCTCATGTCGGAGCCACGACGCTTATGGAAGCGGTATGCCAAACACAACCCCCGCTTTCTGCTGTTCTTTTTTACCCAGTGGTTGGCTAGTTTATTGGGTCGGCATTGGTTTGAGGCAACCAGCCACGAATAAACGCTGTCTCTGACTCAGTTTGTTCTGTTTAACCTGAAGAAAGGATTATCAAGGATGATGCAAGCAAAGCGTGCGCTGATTACAGGCATAACGGGGCAGGATGGGTCTTATCTGAGTGAACTTCTACTAGAAAAAGGTTACGAAGTGCATGGCGTGATTCGGCGCACATCTACGTTTAACACCGATCGCATTGACCATATCTACGAAGATCCGCATGTCGAAGGCGCGCGGTTGTTTCTGCACTATGGCGATTTGACGGATGGCACAACGCTGCGCCGTATTATTGAAGAAGTGCAACCAGCCGAAATCTACAACCTCGGTGCTCAGTCCCACGTACGAGTGAGCTTCGATTCACCCGAATACACAGTGGATACGGTCGGCACAGGTACGCTGCTTTTGTTGGAGGCAATTCGTGACTACCAGCGCCGCACCGGGGTTGAAGTTCGCTTTTACCAGGCGGGTTCGTCCGAAATGTTCGGGTTAGTTCAAGAAGTACCGCAGAAGGAAACAACACCCTTTTATCCCCGTAGCCCTTACGCCTGCGCCAAAGTCTTCTCGCACTGGATCACAATTAATTACCGCGAATCGTATGGGTTATTTGCCTCCAACGGCATCTTGTTTAACCATGAGTCACCGCGACGGGGCGAAACGTTTGTCACGCGCAAAATTACCCGTGCCTTGGCGCGCATTGTAGCGGGTCAACAGAAAAAGCTTTATTTGGGCAACCTGGATTCCAAGCGCGATTGGGGCTACGCCAAAGATTATGTCAGAGCGATGTGGTTGATGTTGCAGCAAGAGAAGCCGGATGATTATGTGGTAGCAACCGGAGAAACCCATTCCATTCGCGAGTTTTTGGATACGGCGTTTCGCTATGTCAATCTCGATTGGCAACACTACGTTGAATTCGATGAACGCTACTTGCGTCCGGCAGAAGTAGATTTGCTGATTGGCGACCCTACGAAGGCAAAGCAAACGCTGGGCTGGGAACCGTCAGTCACATTTGAGCAATTGGTTAGCCTGATGGTGGAAGCAGACCTTCAGGCGCTAGGATTGGTGCCGTTGAATGGAAGTGTGCCTCAGGTAGTGCGGGATGTGGCAACGGTGCGTTAACGGCGCGATGCAAGGACAGATGCGATCGCTGGAAAAGAGCAAACAGCCGTTTGTTTCGACCTTCTCATCGATCGCTTGCCCTTGAAAACTGCCCTAGACTATAGACTTGCCAATTTAGGTGAGGGGAACGCGAATGTCTCGCATCCTTTACTTGGAGTCTACGGTCTAGAGTCCAATAGAATTGTGTACAGCTTTGACAGGGATAAGGTAAACCATGACAACAGCATTGGATCTGGCAACGAAGCGTATTGTCGTGACGGGCGGCGCAGGCTTTTTGGGTCGGCAGGTGGTGGATCAACTGTGCAAAGCGGGCGCTGATTTACAAAAGATTACAGTGCCGCGATCGCGCGATTGTGACCTGCGCGAAATGGCACACTGCAAGCGTATTGTCGATCAGCAAGATGTGGTCGTTCACCTGGCGGCCCACGTTGGCGGCATCGGGCTAAACCGAGAAAAACCCGCTGAGTTGTTCTACGACAATCTCATGATGGGCACTCAGTTGATTCACGCTGCGTATGAAGCGGGTGTGGAAAAATTTACCTGCGTAGGCACCATTTGCGCCTACCCCAAATTCACCCCTGTGCCGTTCAAAGAAGATGATCTGTGGAATGGGTATCCCGAAGAAACCAATGCGCCCTATGGGGTGGCGAAAAAAGCCCTGCTGGTACAGCTAGAAGCCTATCGCCAGCAGTACAACTTTGACGGCATTTATTTGCTGCCTGTCAACTTATACGGACCGGAAGATAACTTTGACCCGCGTAGTTCTCACGTCATTCCCGCCCTCATTCGCAAGGTGCATGAAGCACAACAGCGCGGCGAGATAACCCTCCCTGTTTGGGGTGATGGTAGCCCAACGCGCGAGTTTCTCTACTCTGAAGATGCTGCACGGGGCATTGTCATGGCAACTCAGCATTACAGCAGCCATGAGCCAGTCAACCTGGGAACGGGCTATGAGATTTCGATTCGGGCGTTAACGGAGTTGATCTGCGAACTGATGGGCTTTGAAGGCGAGATTGCCTGGGAACCCGATCAACCCAATGGTCAACCCCGCCGTTGCCTGGATACAGAACGCGCCCAAAAAGCGTTTGGCTTTACCGCCGCGATCGAGTTTCGACAAGGGTTAAAAAAGACGATCGATTGGTATCGTCAACACGCCGCTTAGTAGCGGTTAGCGGTCAGCGAGAAGGTGATCGCTGATCGCTCATGGCTACAGTTGGTTACAGTACAGTGTCAAGGTCACGTTGTGCCGCCATCGATCGCGTTTTCAGCTTGCGCCGATAACTGTATTGACCATACACACTAACCAGGTAGGGCATGATATACGTTGCGATCGCAGACAGCCAGCGTTCACGATCCATGTTTCCGCGCACGAGTGCTGGACCATGATTGATGGCAAACAGCATTGTCCCTACAAATGCAGCGGTTCTTAAACCAGTGGGGATTAATTCTCGATCAAAAAGGCTGGCAATATACCCTTTCACCGCTTGCATCAATTGACTGGCTCCAACATCGCATCACCTGAATCGACTATAAAGCAGAAGCTAAAAGCGATTTGGCATCCGGCTTACAGAATGCTGCCTGTTTAGAGTGGGTGCGATCGCGGTTGAACGAGGCTATGCGCGATCGCTCGTGCCGTTGGAAGATCCAATTGGGCAGCGGCATAATTTTGGCACAGGAGTGCTTCATCCAAAAAGGGATCGTACTTCTCGTTAATCTTGTTCTTTACGGTCGCGGCAAGGGCAGTAGCATCGGCTGTTTCATCGTTTGCGATCGCTTTTAGATGCGTTAGGACGGCTTTTGGTGATAGCCCCTCAATGATGAGCGCGATCGCATCCCTGCCCACCGTTACACCACGCGCCTGTAGCTGCACCAGCAGCGTATTCATCACCACATCGCCCATCCAACAAAACAGCAGCGTTTGCTTACCATTCGCCAAGACAGGCGTTTGGTGCAGCCCGTAGCGCGTAAAGTTTGCTCTCGCTTCGTTGAGTAAATCGCGGGCTGTGGCATCTAAAAAGATGGGCATGGCATCCGTACAATACAGCCTGTACATTTCTTGCCGGATCGCATCATGCACCAAACCGCTGTTGCCGCTAAAGCTCGGTACTCGTCCGGCGGCTGCTTTCACCACATCGATCACTTTATGCTCTTGATCGACAGAGAGAATACACCAGCGACGACCTGCAAAAATGATGTAGGTGCCTTCGACTAAGGGATAGTCAACGGGTAAGGTGCCTAGCGTTTTGCCACTGGTAACCACGCGGTATTCATCGGGCGTTTGAAACGCGGTGTAAAAGCTGTAATGGTTGATCAGCCGTTCGCCTTTCACACCGGGCAGCAGCAGCCCATCCTGGCTTTGTTGAATCAAGTCATGTGCGCCCAGGCACCGCAGCAGCGTGATGAACATTGCCTGATCAACCGCAGCGAATGGACCTGTTTGGCAAAGCAACCGCCATGCCTGATCAGCGTGGATGCCACCATACTGAGCCACGATCGACAAAAACTGTTGCACCAGCGTAGACAGATGCAGTTTGTGGACGACAGGCGGTTCGCACCAGCGTTGCAGCAGCAGATGAATAATCGCGATCGTTTGTACAAGTGCAGGATGAAGCGCATCTTGGGGCGGTGTTTGAGGCATCACTTCTGGTTCAGAAATGTAGAACCGCATAATCGCCGGATCACCATCACGCCGACCCGATCGCCCCAACCGCTGACGAGTACTGGCAACAGAAAAAGGCGCACCCACTTGCGCGATCGCAGTCATTGCACCGATATCAATGCCCAACTCTAATGTCGTGGTGCAGATGACATTGGCAGGACGATCGCCCCGTAATGCGGCTTCAGCATCCTCTCGTAGTTCTTTGGACAGGCTACCGTGGTGGGGCAGAAACTCATTCGGCACATGGTGCTGCTCACACAGCCGTCGCAGGCGATCGGCATAGGCTTCCACATCCGCACGGCTGTTGATAAAGATCAGGTTATTCGTACCTCGCAACACCTGAAAGAGGTGAGCCGCAATCTCCCAGGCATCAGTCGATTCGGCTGCATCATCTACGGCATCAGAGTCTTCCCCTGGTTCAAGCGTTTCCTCTTCTTGTTCAAACTGCACCATTGGATCGGGCTGCACAATGGGCGCAAGCTTGCGATAGCCTCGTACTTGAAGCTTTAATTCCTGTCCCTCATCGTTGGACGGATTAATTAAGCAAACGGCATCGCCCTTGCCCGATCGCAGAAAATTGGCTGCTAACGACAGATCACCCAGCGTGGCGCTGAGTCCAAGACGCGGCACAGAACGCTGCACACTTAATTCCACTCGATGCATCAGGCTTTGCAGTTGCTTACCCCGCTCAACCCCAATAAACGAGTGCAGTTCATCAACCACGATATAGTTCAACGCCTGAAACGTCCCGCTCAGGGCATGACCCCGCCGGACAAAGAGCGCCTCTAGCGACTCTGGCGTAATGAGCACAATCCCCGATGGTCGCTTGAGCAACTTTTGCTTACGTGCCGCATCAATATCGCCATGCCAGGGATGAATGGGAATATCCAGTAGCTCTCCCAGCTCGGATAACCGACGGTATTGGTCATTAATCAGCGCTTTGAGTGGGCTGATGTAGAGCACTTGAATGCCTGGGGAGCTTTGAGTTGAATCAGCTCGATCGCTCAATAAGCGGGAAAAGATGGGTAAAAAGGCGGCTTCAGTTTTACCGCTGGCAGTGGCGGCAGCAATAATGACATCCGTTTGCCCTTGCAAAATGGGCGCGATCGCTTGCTCCTGAATCTCGCGCAACTCTGTCCATCCCTGCTGCCAGATCCACCGCTGCACCTGTTCATGCAGTTGGTAGAAACCCGAAGAGGTCTGAGCCGAGTCGGTAGGCAATGCCATAAGCGTCAGTATTAAGTCACCATGTTAATTTGAGTGTAGAAGAACTGGACTGCAAGCAGGGCAAATTAACAAGCGGGGCAAGTCATCATGAAAACGCAGCAGCGCTACACCCCTGAAGCTTATCTAGCCCAAGAAACCATTGCTGAGTTTCGCAGCGAGTACCGCGATGGAGAAATTGTTGCGATGACGGGTGGATCGATCAACCACAATCAAATTGCTGGCAATGTCTATGCGTTCTTAAAGTTTGCCCTGCGCGGAACGAGCTTCAAACCCTACATTGGGGACTTGCGGCTATGGATTCCATCCTATCGGCAGTACACTTACCCTGATGTACTTGTGATTGAGGGCAGCCCTGTTTTTCAGGCTCAGAGAACCGACACAATCCTCAATCCTCGTTTAATTGTTGAAGTCTTATCGAAATCAACGAAAGATTACGATCGCACCGATAAATTTCGCTATTACCGCTCCATTGCAGAGTTTCAAGAGTACGTCCTCATTAATCAGTACGAGATGGCGATCGAACACTACACAAAAGCTGAAGGCAATGCGTGGTTATTTCGAGCCTATGAAGCTGATGCTGAAACGATCGCCCTGGCTTCTGTGCCTGTAGAACTAATGATCCATGATCTTTACGAAGGCGTAGATTTTAGCTTAAACGAAGCTGAATAAGCGCGATCGCTAGCAATAAGCTAAGCCTTTCAACGATTTAATAGCGTCATCACTTCCGTTTTCGCTTCTCTTTTAGCAAGACGGCACTTTTGAAAAGTTAATTGAATGATTAGAGCTTGAAGGAGGCGAGGTCGTCGTCAGTTTCTACAGCAACAGGGGCTTTGCCGTTCTCGGTCACAGGCGCAGGGATGAGGTCAGGATTGGCGTCCGGCGCAACGTTGATTTGGGAGACGAGATCCGTCCAGGCAACGTGCTTGTTTTGCTCCAACACAGACAGTAGATCGATAAAGGCTTTGATAGTGTTACGCGGTGTGCGGAAGTAGGCTTCACCAATGCGTTTGGCACAATGCGCCATGAAGGCTTGAATGCCCTCATCGGGAAGGAGGTAGTGGGCACGATCGCCAGAGGCAAACACATGACGGATTTTGCCCAACAGCACGAATAAATCTTCGGGACTAAGGTTGCCCAACCGCAAAACGGGATTGTTGTAGTCCACCAAGCCATTCACGGCAAAGGTGTTTTCGGCGAGACGAGACTGCAACGCCGGATAGCTGTAGAGCCCTCGACGGGTATCCATGAGGAAATCGGGTGTGCCACCCAGCATAAAGCCCAAGCCAACCGCCGATCCTTGCAGGCAGTCGTTGAGAATGCGGAGAATCTGCTCGTAGTTGCTTTTGCGAGCTTGAGTATTGGCGAGTTTATACAGGTTGACGAGTTCATCTAAACAGATGAGAAAGCCTGCATACCCTGCAAGACGGACTAATTGGGTGAACAGCTTGAGCTGATCGTACACATTGGCATCGTCTACGATCGTTCTCACGCCAAGAGCATTGCGGGCATCGGTTTTGGTGGTAAATTCGCCGCGTAACCAGCGGATCGCATTGGCTTTAAGTGCTTCATCACCGTTGTCATGTCCGCGCCAGTAGGCAGCAATCACTTCGGCAAAATCGTACCCACCAACCATTTCAGACAGGTGTGCCAGTCGATCGCGAATTACCACATCTGGTTCGACACCCTGTTCGCGCGCTTCACTCACCGCTGACGTGATAAACCGCTCAATGATGCTGGGCAACGCTCCCCCTTCGGGCTTCGTGCGGGTTGCCAGGTTTTGCATTAACTCAACATAGAGCGATCGAGCCTGTCCTGAAGTGGCATGAAGACGGCGATCGGGCGTGAGGTCGGCATGAGCCGTCACCAGTTTCTTTTCTAAAGCAATCGATCGCACCAGCGACAGAAAAAATGTTTTACCAGAGCCATATTCACCAATCACAAACCGGATGGCAGAACCACCGTCTGCTACGCGATCGAGGTCACGGATGACTGCCTGGGTTTCTTGAGCGCGCCCCACTTGAATCAAATGCTGCCCACGACGGGGGACGACTCCGGCTTGCAACGACTGGATGACCGTATCGCGGTCTTTCGCTTTGATCAGAGTATCCGTCATGCCAGTAGCTCCCGTAACACGTCACAATTCACCTCAAGGGGATTGTCGCCTTCAATAACCGCTTCATCACAGCGATCGAACGCAGTCTCGTTGATTACTTCCAGCGCCCCATCTAACAGTAAGCCGAGTTGGGTGGCGATCGCGCTTAAGTCATCCCGCTGCCAAACCGCCTGCTTTGCTAGAGCAAATAATAATTCTGCATGAGCACCATCTAAACCAGCAATGGTTCGCACTGGGGTTGGCGAAGCTGAGGCTGACTGGCGACGTTTTGCCTGTGTTCCTTTCAACGGCTTAGTCTTATCTTTGGTTGGCTCTTCTTGATCGACAAAAATCTCTGCCAGCAAGTGAGAAATCGCGTTCGATTCGTCTAGTTTCGACTGCACCAACGCCATGTCTAGCGGCACCGCC
>JBBSHC010000119.1:0-7911 GCA_038253425.1 Leptolyngbyales cyanobacterium
AATCTTGAAGCAAACGCCGATCTATAGCAGCGGCTTAAACAGCGTCGGCGTTGCCCATGTGGGCGATCGAGAAGTGACCGTGTTCGATTTACAGCGACACTTATTTCAAACTAGCAGTATAAACACGGAGCAAGCTGGTTACCTTGTTGTCGTTCGCAATGCCGCTAATGAGCTACGTGGTATCCCGGTAGCAGCACTTCCCATTTTGATCGACATTCCCTTAACGACGCTGCGGCTCTTGCCAAACTCTTATCGGCACAGCGACACGCTTGGCATTGCCAGTCACGTTGCCCTTGTTCCCCAGTCCGATGACGTACTGACCTTATTTCTACTCGACCTAAACCTCGATTTGCCTATCATCAAGATTGAATGAAGACAGTTGTTCTCTAAAGCTCGATTACGCCTTTGAACATTACAAAGTTTGCCTTGCCTATCATCAAGATTGAATGAAGACAGTTGTTCCCTTTTTTGACTACAGCACAATAAAAGTCTGACTGTTGTTAACTGACTTTTACACACAGCTTTTTCATTGGAGAGACAACTATGTTGCGCGGTAAAACTATATTACTCATGGGCTTAGGAGCCACAGTGCTGGCGGGCAGTACGGGAATATCACCAGCGGTAGCTTTCACCTTTAGCGATGTCACGTCAGGACTACTCACCTTTGAGTCGAATGGAAGTGTGGTTGGTACGGGTAACTTTACCTATGAACCTACAGCCTTTGAAGGAACCTTCGTCGCATCGGGGACGCCTCAGTTTTATATCCCTGACAAAACATTGACTATTACTGCCAACCAGAACCTGCGGCTGATCGACGCCATCAACATCTCAATTCTGGGCAAAACTTTTAACAACAACGCTAACCGTGGCACTGGCAGTGGTGGGAGCTTCAGCTCGTATGTTGCTGACTACTTTTGGGGTGTCCCAGGTTCGGTGTTTCCTGATCCTAACGTTGGACCACAAGAAGTTGTTATCAGTTATAACGGTCCTATCCCGTCAGTGCAGTTGAGCAGTAATAGCTCGCCACTGGGAAATGGCTGGTTCTTTGGCTCTTCTCGGTCTGACTACCTGCAATTAGACCGTGATGGCACTTGGAGGGACTTAAATCTTACTGGCACTCCTTCTAATCAAAACCCTTATACTGGTGGCACATGGACAGCGACAGCGGAAGGGGTACCAGAACCTTTTACGGTTGTCGGTACTTTGATGGCTGCTTTAGCTGGCTGCACAATGAAGCGTAAGTTGAAGCAGACGCCTTGAGTATGGTGCTGCATCCAGTAGTTCAACTACTGGATGCAGCACCAAAACCTCTGCATTGGTGAGGTTAGAGCGTGATATATATGCGCTTCAAACGCCACAGCGTCTATTTGCCGTTGTTGCGATCGCGCTCGAAACCAGTAATGTAACAACGAAAATCTTGCACTTGCCTGGTTCCTGTGAATGATGCCGTTACTTGTGCTATAGAACCCATCCGAAATCTAATTCTGGAAGCAGAAGCTTTGCAACTAGCTAGGTTTTCCCATTTTCTGACAGAAAACGGTTTTGCTGAGCAGGCTCTGGCGTTGATCGCTGAACGACGGCTTACTGTAAAGCCAAGTATCACAGGGAAAGATGTCAAATGGCTCTAAGGTAGGTGGGTCAAATTAAAGATAAGACGATCTTGCTTGAAAGCCCTACACAGCCTTATCTATTCTGAAAAGTATCTTCAGTTTAATTACGCCTCCCTACTTATAAGACGTAACGCATTTAACAGGGAGCGGTTATCAGCGATCGCAGCGTTGTTTAAAGTTGGTTCTAGAGGCAACTCCTTAGGAGCATGTCATCAATTAGCGTAGACTCCGCTCTAGGTCAGGTTTCTAGTTTGATCATATTTGGGGTCAGGCCATTCTGATGGCTCTGCTCTGATTGCCTTGTGGACTTAATTGATGACAGACCTTAACGCAATTAAGCAGACTTCGGTACAACCGACTTGACCAAAACGCGGCTTACCGGGAAAATCGGTGCTCATCAGCTTAAACTTTATGTTTGCTAAAGCGTATTCAAGTATAATCACAGGTATCAACTGCTAAGTTCAGTCTGGGTAATAAAGTAATTTCATGTAGTAGCAAATATATAGCCGTTTCCTGTTGCGGTTAGGCTGCTACCACTGTGTATCTACGTATACAAAAAGCCAAGCCTTTGGGGGAACTGTTAATGGTTGGTGTGAGGGTTCTGTCAAGCGTAGCGATCGGCATTGTCACTACTACCTTTAGCGTTTTGAGTCTGTCACAGCAAGCCGTTGCTTCTTGTGTTGCTCAAGGGCTGAATCCTTGCTCTGGTGGCGGCTATACGGCTGTTGGTGGTAGCAACAACGTTTTCAACGACATTTCGACCTTGCCAACGGCAACTCGAATTTTAGCGAACACCAACACAGGCGCGGAGAACGTCAATATCGGGATTAACTTTAATTTCTTTGGCTCAAGCTACAGCAACCTGTTTGCCAGTACGAACGGAACCCTGGCTTTTGGTACTGCAAACGTAGACAACATCAACCGTGATTTGGAGACCAATTCGATCGCGCGCTCAAATGTGCCTACGATCGCGGTGCTTTGGGACGCGTGGACATTTAAGCCAAAACCTGGTGCTGCCACTGATGCGCTGTACTATCAAACTTCGGGAGCAGTGGGTTCGCGCCAATTTACAGTGCAGTGGAATCAAGCTGCCTCTAAGTATGCTGATGCGCCCAATGGTACTGTAACGTTCCAAGCCGTCTTATTCGAAAACTCAAATAATATTTTATTCTCTTACTCGGACCTCTTACTAGCGAACGGTGCGTCTGAGAATTCGGGTGCCGGTGCGACTGTCGGCATTCGGAATACGAATGGCAACGTCAATGGGCAACGGCTGGAATGGTCTTACAACACGCCCTTTTCTAGTTACGTGTTCTTTTCCCCATAGAACCTTAGCATCAAGCCTTGGATTCAGCCCGTTGGCAACCCTGAATCGATGCTACGAAAATGAATTGGACGAAGCGGTCTACGACGTTGCTTGACAAGCAGGAAGCTTTAATTCCTGGGGTATGCCCTTTAATTCTTAGGAACCCTTATTGGCTCGGTAACGTCCATTCACAGACTGAAGGCAGCAATGGTACCCTAATCGATCGTACGTTTTGTCAGGTATTCAGCTCAAGCGATGAATCAAGAGCGCAACGAGTGGTCATCAGTTTCGATGTTTCGGCTAGTTGGCTACGGTCTGTTGTCGTTCTCTCTTATTGATCTGGTCAGCGTTCTCTCGCAAGTGCAGCTAGCCGCTATCCCTTCGATTTATCAGACATTGGGTACGATCGTTGAGCGCTTTCCACTGCCGCTATTAGGCGTGATGTTGATCTTTTCCGGCGAAAAAAATTGCCGACAGGCGTGGGAACGAAAACCTCTTAGAGTGCTGTCTTGGGCCTCGCTGGTGATTGGCATTTTTTTGCTGCTGTTGATCCCCATTATTCTAGGTGTATCGATTCAGATGAGCTTGCAAGCGGAAGTAGAGGTTAACGCTCAAACAGATCAACAGTTAACCCAACTCCAAAAGACCGAGACCCAGATTAGTCAGGCTACAACGCAAGATCTGACCTATTTTTTGGAGCGGCTGCGCCAACAGAGTCAAACAACGCCTGAGATTAAAGACCCTCAAGCCCTTAAAGAACGGCTTTTGATCGATGTGACGCAATCGAAACAGACGATCAAGAATCAGGCAGAGATGACCCGTGCTAATCAACGTAAGGCACTGTTGAGAGACTCCACCAAATGGAGTTTAGGAGCCTTGATAGCTGGTGTAACGTTCATTTATCTGTGGCGCTTTAGTCGCTGGACGCGTCGTAAACGGCGAAGCAGTTAACTTGCGGTAGGCTATACTCTCGATCAAATCGAAACCCTACAACTCTTGAGTTTTTGCTTCAATGCGTCATCAGTGAGGGGCGATCGTGCTGTCAGCTTTCTCAAATGCTTGAGCAACATTGAGAAACTTCGCTCACCATCACCCCACTGCGATCGACTTACAGAAGCACGTTGGAAATATAATCCACTACGACGTAGTTCACCTGGTCAATCAACACGACATTAGAGCCGACCACAAAGAGATCGTAAGACGCTGGTAAATTAACGTAGGTATTTACTTGCTTTGGCAACCGCACTAGCTTCTTCGCAAGACCGGGCGGCAAGCGTTTGCCACGCAGCAATTGCTTTTGAATGGCAGGAGTCAGCGATCGCGATTGGCTAATAATTTGGGTCCGTGTCGCACTGGTCAACAGATTGTTGCAGCTACAGTTGCCGCGCAGCAGATCAACCAGTACTGTGCGCTGAGCCGTTGAAAAGCTCGTAAATTGAGTTTGTTGCACCGTGCGAACGGGACCGTTATACGCCACAACAATCCGACTGGTACTCTTGTAAACAGTGACAACGCTTTGGATTGTTCTTGTTACCGAACCAAACTGATTACCCAAAAAGGTAAACGTCCAGGAATCGCCATTATCGACATACGGGCAACCCTGAGCGGGTCCATGCATTGAGTCTTCAGCACGGTACACACGAATGCCACCATTTGCAGATTCTGCGGCTTGACGGGCAAGGTTTTTCGCTCGGTTCAGGTCAATTCTTACCGCACGGTCATCATCCCGATCGTCTCTTCGATCGTGATCATTATCTCGTCCCTTCTTATCATCTTTGTCGTCTTTCTTACCTGCGATCAACCATTGGTGAGTATCAGCCCCTTGACTGATAGAAGCTCTAGCTAACGTGCTTTTTTGGGGCGTCATAGCAGAAGCGTTGGCTGCAAGAGGCATGGCAGTGAGTATCGCAAGACTGGTTATAGTCAGCAGTCGCTTACTCAAAGATTTAGTCGCTGGTGAATGTAGCATCAGATTTCTATCCTTCTCAGTGCAGTTAATGATTTAAGCGGTTATCTAAGTGCTTAAACTTGTTCCGTGGTTACAGTGTTCCCTCCGGTAACAAGCTTGACCTCAACTTCATAGGAATGGTGCTAAAAGCCTGAAAGCTACAGCAACGCTTCAAAATCTAAACGGCTTGCCGCCAGCTTTGTTCCACGACGGTCTTAGTTTGGGTGTTCTTTGGTAACCAACAAAGTAGCTTACGGGTGGAATTGCAGTCGGCAAGCCAAAAAATGGCGATAAAAACGCCCCTTGTCAGGCGAATGATCGTTTTCATTTAGTAGACTGACACCTTTCGTGATGATGCGTGTGCTGAGTTTAATCGCTTCAATGAGCCGTTAGCATTGTCTGGAGTAGCCCTGGGTTGTGAAGCTGAGCGAGTCTAGCGATCGCTGTACTGGCGCTAAGAATCGGTGGTATGTGAAAAATAATTGCCGACATTGAAACTGGTGGTGTCTTCAATTTGCTTCAGCGTCGAGCGGGTGATGAGCTTGCCTGCTTCTACCAGGACTTGTCCAGTGAGGGGATGCAACAAAGCTTGGTCAGCGCGTCTGCCAATCAGCGCTTCGATGTCTTTGATCGAGTTGATGTACATACCGGGCGGCAGTTCCACCACAACGCCGTTTTGCAAAACTCTGGCTTGACAGGCTAAGCGAGAGTGTGGCTTGCAAGTGGTAATCACTTCTAGAGTACGCTGTTCGCGACGATTGACGGGGGAGAGTGAGTCCATGCCCTCTTTCACGTAGACGTGACAGGTCGCACACATACCGCGCCCACCGCATTCTTTCAAGACATCCAGATCTTTGTTGATGAGGATTGAGAGCAAGTTGCCGTTGGTTTCAACAGAGGTGTCTTGGGCGATCGGTTCGAGTCTGACGGTTTTAGCCATTGGTTTGTCCGGTAGAAGTTGGGAGGTGGAGGGAGGAAGAAGCTTTGAGTTTTGAGTTGGAAGAGAGGGCTAAAGTCTGAAGGATAAAAAAGGGTTAAACGTAAAGATTGAATCTCTTAAACTGAGCTAAAAGGTGAGCATTATCCTAGCAGGATGGCTTTTTGCTGGTCGTTGAGTGCCTTCCCTTGAATGATCGTAGGAAAGTCACGAAGGACTTGGGAACACCGTTTGACAAAGGCGGCAACCCAGGACTGAATCCACTCTTGCTCTTGAGGCGTCAGGGGCGCGAGGTAGACCTGAGGCGACAGATCTGTAAACGAAAGCTGGGCGGAGCGATCGATTTGAAAGTGCTCTAACCAGTCCAACTGAGGTCGGCTGAGTTTCCAGTAATTGACAACCACGTGCGTCCCCAGATATTGAGTTGTGAATTGACTAAGGTGGTTAAGAGCCGCGATCGCATCTTTCAAGTTCGCTGTAGAAGGTGGTGGCGGTGGGGCTTGCAGCGCGGCAGAGGGTTGGGTCGGCTGGGTCGTCGTTGTAGCGGTGGCAGGTTTGGCGGCGACTACACCATTATTAAGCGGGTTGGTAGCACTAAGCGGGTTGGTAGTGCCTGCCTCAGTCAGGGTGGCTGTGTGGGCGTTCGGCTTACGGTCGGTTGAACTAGACAGAGTGATGTTGCCAGCAAAGAGACGGAAGGTTGCGATCGCGTTTGGTATGTCTTCGCGCAGCACTACTTTGAGACCTTGCATCATGGTTGAATAATCTGCATGCACTAAGCCTTGATGCGTAAGGACTAGCAGAATCATGCCACGGTCAAGCTTATAGATATGCACCTGGCAGTTTGCAAATTGAAACTCAAACGCCTCAAAGCCATCCGGAATGGTTTCAACAATTTGTAAGATCCCTTGTGCCAGGGTTTCTTTCTGTTGAAAGTTCAGGGTTTGAGCGATGCCACAAAAATAGGGACGAGAACGCCCATCCATTAGAGCAACACCAGCAATTCCTGGTAAATTCAGAAAGTCCTGAATAACCTCCCGTTTCATAGTTCTTTAAATTACGTTTCAATACGATACATGGCACAACGTACTGTTAGGGACTCCTGAGCGGCTGTGCTAGGTTTCTGTTCTAGAAGCTCATTGATCTGGTTCGTTGATTTCAATTATTCATCGTTTGCAGCTAGATCAGTGGGTAACGACACGTCGGCTCCTTCCATCTCTCAGGTTTAGCAGTATGTCTGACCTTCCTTTCACTTTGGACCAGTTACGCATTCTCAAGGCGATCGCTGCTGAGGGAAGCTTTAAGCGCGCTGCCGATAGTTTATATGTCTCGCAACCTGCCGTAAGCTTGCAAGTACAAAACTTAGAACGTCAGCTTGATGTGCCGTTGTTCGATCGGGGCGGTAGACGCGCCCAGCTTACTGAAGCAGGTCATTTGCTTTTGAGCTACGGCGAAAAAATCCTGACGCTCTGTCAGGAAACGTGTCGAGCGATCGAAGATTTACAAAACCTTCAAGGCGGCACGTTGATTATTGGAGCCAGCCAAACCACCGGAACCTATCTGCTCCCCCGCATGATTGGTGTCTTTCGAGAGCAGTACCCTGATGTAGCGGTGCAATTGCATGTGCACTCGACTCGTCGCACCTCCTGGAGTGTATCGAATGGACAAATTGACCTCGCAATTATTGGGGGTGAGATTTCGCCAGAACTGCAAGACTCTTTAGAGATTATTCCCTATGCTGAAGATGAACTAGCACTGATTCTACCTGTACTTCATCCGTTAGCAAGGCTAGAAACGATCCAAAAAGATGATTTGTATAAGCTTCAGTTTATTGCTCTAGATTCTCAGTCAACGATTCGTAAAGTGATCGATCAAGTGTTAGCACGCTGCGGCATTGAAACGCGTCGCCTTAAAATTGAGATGGAACTCAATTCAATTGAAGCCATTAAAAATGCGGTGCAGGCAGGTTTAGGAGCGGCGTTTGTGTCGATTTCGGCGATCGAGAAAGAATTGCAAATGGGTGTGTTGCATCGAGCCAAAATCAATGATGTGGTTGTTAAGCGAATGCTGTCAGTGATCATCAATCCAAATCGTTACCGCTCTAAAGCAG
>JBBSHC010000120.1:0-7888 GCA_038253425.1 Leptolyngbyales cyanobacterium
ATGGTTATTCAGTTACAAGGTTGTTTGAGTGTTAACCTCCTTTATGCCTTGCTAGCTAGCCCCAAGCTCTGCGCTTGTTTCAGCTAAACGAATCGCACGTATGACACCGTTCCTGGCAATTAAGTACCACATCGCCTGAAAACTTTCCCCCGCAGTTGTTTCAGACTGTGATCTTGCCTATTTTAGTCAAAGCTGATGCACAAAAATCGCTGCCAGCGAGTTGGGGCAGAGCGTGATTGATCACTTCTACTCATCTTCTGGTTGGCTAGCAATCATTGCGTGGGCAGCAGAAGGGCTAATTCTAAGCCTCTCTTCGAGAGATTCTCTAAACTCAATCTGCATAAGGCTTTCCAGCCCATTTTCGACTTTGTAGTCGAGTAGGGAGGCATGATACTTAGTTACCAGAACGGTGTCATACCTCAGATTGAGACAGACAGTTTGTCACTAAAAACTATTTGCGACACAACCCATACAAACATCGTAACTTGCTTGTTGAAGAAGGATTAATTTGAGATTTCTGCATACAAGCGGCGTAGCAGTCCAACCGGAAGGGCATAAAATGACTGCTCACTGCGAATCTGTCCGCCTGCCACCTCCCGTCTGCGTTCCATCCAAAAGGTTAACACCCCAATCACTTCGCCACATTGATTTAAGATCGGAGCACCACTAATGCCTCCTTGTAGGGGAATGCTTACCTCTAACACTCGCTCACTACAAAGTTGGCTGAGGCGAACACGGTTGACTAGCCCCGTATTACAGTAGAGATTCTCGGTAAATTCCCCACTTTCAGGAGACGGAAAGCCAATGGTCATGATGCGCTCTCCAACCTCAACCAGTTCTGAAAAACCTAATCGCAGCGGTGTCAACGAAATGGATTCCGGTTGTACTTGCAATATAACAACATCGTCTGCTCCCCAGGTGGGCAAATGGATGAAGACCACTCGTAGAGCACCCTCTCTGGTAATCACACGCACTGCTTCGGGTGCGACACAATTGCCAGTCGTCTCATCGATCAATACATGACGGTTGGTTGCGATGTAGTTAGAGCGAATAGCAAAACCACTACCACTCACAACCCGATCGCCTAAATTGACCTGTATCCAAACAATTGAGGACGTATAAATTCGGACAGTGTGATTCAGATTGTCAAAGTCTGGGCGATGAACTCTAAGGGTGATATGTTCGAGCAACAATGCGAGGTAAGCCTCTCGTTGTCGAGTACGGGCAAGAATTTCCAGACCGAGTTCTACCTGATTTTGCAACAGCGGTGTAGCCAGTCGCTGAAACTGAGTCAGAGCTTCTGAGTAACGCTGTAAACGCAAAAAGTGTTGGGCTAGCTCCTCCGGATTCCCTACAGGGTTAATGGGCAAGTTCTCAAGGACACTTAACCATTTTTGATAATTTGCAGCGCTATCGATGATGTTCACCCTGGCATTTTGAGCGCGTTGCAGTAGCCGATCACCCTCCTCAAGCAACTGCTGTACTTGAGCTTCAATTTCCATAGAGCGCCAATCCAGTGACCCGTACTGAATCTAACCAGAACCGAACACTTCGACTCAACGTACCCCACTGATCCAGCGCCAGTCTTGTGTTGTCCTCTAATTGCACGCGATCGCGATAGATCTCAAAGAGAATATTGTTATCTGTTGATGTGGGTGAATAGCGTTCCCGGTATCGTTCATAGGTCTGAATGCGGTCTTGAAAGCGCATTGATAAGGTTAGAATATCGGTGTTTTCCACTTCACGCAGCGTTGCTTTCAGTTCCGCTGTGAGTTTTTCGAGACTGACCAGTGATCCTTGATAAAGCTGTGAGGTGCGGAATCGCGTTTGCAGCGACGTTGTTTGAGCGGGGGTCAATAAGTGGGAGTCGGCGATTGCAATACTCTGTTGATTACCAGTAGAGGCATCACGAGCAGTCACAGTGAGCAGACAATTGGAATCGATATTGAACTTAACATCGATTTGAGGTACACCTGCTTTTGCTATCGGGATACCTTGTAAGATGAATTCGCCAATCTTGAAGTTTTCATCGGGAATCAACGATTCTCCTTGAAAAATTTCGATTCTGACCTGGGTTTGATTATCTTCAGTTGTGGTGTAGCGTTGGATTTTATCCATTGGAATGGTTGCGTGTTTAGGAATGACAGAATCAAACTTAAACTCACCCAGCGCAACGCGGCACTTAATCCCTAAACTGAACGGTACAACATCCAGCAATAGTTTTTCCTGCACATCACCCATGAGAATTGCGGCTTGCAAAGCTGCACCACGGGCAACCACCGTCAAAGGATCATAAGCAGAAGCAGGTTCTCGATTGAAGACATCTCGAATACAGTGGCGAACAGCAGGCATGAACCCACCCCCTCCAATGAGTAAGACGCGACTGGGGCGGCGCTGAATTTTCTGGCAGATGAGCCGAATCTGTTCCAGCCAGGAAGATGCCAGATGCTCCAGTTCTTCTCGCGTTAGGGTTAATTGAATCGTGCGATCGCCAATCAGATAAGGTAAGTCGATGGTCCATTCGCTTTGGGAAGAAAGTTCAATCTTGAGTTCTTCACAAGCTTGACGCAAACGAGTTGCCGCTTGACTATTGCGCGGAATCTCTTGTCCTGTCTCAGCTTGAATGAAGTCACTAAAGTGGGTATAGATGAGTTCGTCCAAATCAGCACTACCCAGTGCATTATCGCCCTCAATCTCCTGTACTTCAAAGACTCCATCACCCGTTTGAATGATAGAAAGGTCGAAGGTTCCCGCTCCCAAGTCAGCAACCAAGATTGTCTCAGCTTTATCTTCTTGGATACGCTGGGCAAGGCAAGCTGCCGTTGGCTCGTGAATTAGCCGCAAGACTTGCATATCCGCCAGTACTCCAGCGGTTTTAGTTGCTTGTTTCTGAGCCTCATTAAAGTAAGCCGGTACTGTAATCACGATAGTACTTAACGGAATGGCAGATGGATGTTGCTCCAGAAACTCATTGACCCAATCAGCAGGTGGAGCCGATCCCATTGCTTTGGCTGCAATAGTTGAGGCTTTGGCAGCAATCTTTTTTTGGAGGTACTCTCTGGCAAACTGACGGGTACAGTTGATAATGCGGGCTGAAATTTCCTCGGCTCGATAGTCTTGACCTCCTGCCCTAAATTTTCGGTCGGTTCCCATCTCCCGTTTGGCTTTGGTGATGATGGCACGGGGAGACTTGCTCAACAGTTCAGAGATGGGAACGCCTACTAGTTCCCGCCCTGTCTGATCGATCGCAAATACTGATGGGATCTGTCGCTGTCTTTGCCGCTCAACAACGTCTGGCTCTCCTTGTCGTTTGTTGTAAAGACACACCACACTATTACTGGTGCCCAGATCCAACCCAATTGCGTCAGTATACTCTGCTAAGACTTGCTGACCAGCCGTTTGTAACCATGCTGCTGCCTGCTGCTCAAAGCGGCGGCGATTCATCACCTCAATTCCAGGCAGTTCCGTTGCCACCAAGTCTAGCCACTTTTGTCCAAGCAGACCTTGCTCTGTCAGATCTTTAATGCGCCGCCACAGGCGTGCTCTTTGCTCGGTGGATTGTCCTGGTTCTGAGGCTTTTGCAGCGCACAATTCAGCCAGTTGCTCAATTCGACCTGCTTTAGTCAGCAAGTCCTGGAAGCGATGATCAAATAGGGCTTGATCATCGCCCAATTGATGCTGGCGTAATTCTGCTGCTCGCAAACACTCCCCTGCTTGTTCGTAAAGCGCGATCGCCTGCTCCGTTTCTCCCAATCGTTCATAGAGCAAAGCTGCCATAAAAAAGTCGCCGCCTTGCTCTAGCAACTGCGCTTTTTTCCTAGGATCGATTGCTTCAGGCGCAGCAGATTGCAGGGCAACTAAGGCTTGCCCGAACGCATTTGCTTTCTCAAACAGTACAGACGCCGCAAAGTAATCCTGAGCTTTCTCAGCATGCAGTCCAGCTTCAAGATAATTTCCAGCCGCCTCTTCCAAAAGGCTCCAGCGTTTAAATAGGTCTGTTGTCGCCTGTCCCTCACAGGCTTGCAACTCAACATTAAAGGCAGAGCGAGCCGTCCTCACTGCTTCTGATAGAAGACGCTGTGTCCGATCAGCCTCAGCCGTTTCGGCTTTTCCCCGCCATCTTTCCTCCACAGACTTTAACGAGCGAACCGCTGCTAAAAGTTCCTGATGCTCAATCTGGGATCTGACAGCGTTCTCTAATGTTCTGCGAATCTCCTGCATCCACTCAGGGCTAATGGTAGGACGGCACTCAATGGCGAGACCTAATTCGCCAAGTCTCTGATGGCAATCGCTGGCGCGTTCAAGATTGCCTGCTTTCTGAAAGTGTTCTAGGGCATTGGCATAATTCCCTGCCTGCCAAAAATTTTCAGCCACTTTTTGATGTGCCTGAGCGATCGCATGCTCGTCTCCTAGACGCTTTGTCAAAGCCAGTGTCCGCAGGGCAATGTCTTGACCAGTAAGAGGCGAGAGGTAACGAATGGCACTGCGGTAGTCTCTAGCTGCCTCTGCCAACTCAGAGGCTTCGACATAGCGATCAAGAACGGCATAAACCTGATGAATCTGTGGCAGTTCCTCTAGCTTAAATTGCTCCAAAAAGGCTTTCCACGGGTCAGCCAATTGAAACGCATGATTTTCTAAGAAGCGATCGAGAATTTGAGAGAGTTCTGCTGTTATCAGAGATCCCGCGTTGCGCCGTTTGAGTAACTTCGCTAACAGCAGATTACTCTCCCCAATCTGCGCCCCTTGTAGACAGATCTGTTGCTGGATTTCCTGTATCGATGCAGGTTCGTCCAAGCGTTGCGAGAGCCGCCATGCTGCTTCCAGATTTGGGGTGGTTTGGGGGTGTGCCTCTAGCAGAAATGAGAGTGTTTGCCCAATCACCAAACCAATCCTGGAACGTTGCTCACCCAGGAGCGGATCAAATTTGAGAATCACTTGGGTGAGTTCATGGCGATCGCATCTCCTAGCAAGCGATAAAGCCTTGGCGTAGGTTTGCCAAATTTTGTCCCTGTCCTGGGGAACCGCTAGTTGCCGTTGTAACGTCTCGCAAGTTCTTGCCAGTTGATTGTGGGTACTCCCCCATCTTTGTAGCGTTCTTAGAAGCCTGAGCAGTGGTCTGCACAAAGCTTGAAATAACCTTTCTACATTCGAGCGCCAATTAGACATTTTCTTCTAGCTCGCTGATTAGAGGAACCCTGCATCCGTAAAATTCTAAAACACCTATCATGTAATGAGAGTTCAATATTCACCCGTAAGTAGGAAAGAGCGGGTCGCATCTCTAGACCGCTCTACTGGTAGAGGAAAGCAAAGCTTATGCTAAAGCCCTGTGTAGAGAGAGATCTGTCTACACCTCTTCTGTCCGCCATCGCCTGGAGTAGTTCGCTTTGTGCTGTCAAGTTTCATGCTATTTGGGCTCGTACGCAGATTGGGTGAATCAGGTTTTTGAGTAGCTTGAAACCTAGAGTCCACAAACTCCGAAGAAGCAAGCGTGTCCTTCTTTCACCAAAAGTGAGTATGAGCATTTCACCAAAAGTGAGTATGAGCCGCCATGTTTCAGAAGCAATTCAACTTTTATTTAAGGTTGAAAGTGCAGCCTTCTTGAGATTCGTATTCATGCAGCAAAGCCTCAAAATAGTGGACATGACGATCAATCCCCCGCTCAACGGCTTGGAGCACGCTCGTTAGCTTGGTGGCATCCCCTTCGTAGCACATTAACACCGGACGAATCGAATCCTGGAAATGATTCACTTCCAGTTCTGCATGTAGACTGAGCCAAGTTGGGTGCTTCAGGTTGCGAGCATCAAAGTAGCTTTGAAGCAATTTCGCATTGCGAACGGACACGCATAGTTCTCGCCCACTCAGGGCAGCGAGAGCTTCGTAGAAATTATCGGTTCCGTAACCAAAGTCGTCGAAAAAAGAGCGTTCATACGCAGTGGTTGCAGGACTCCGTTGAGCAAGCGCAATGGCAGCATCACCCAATCCCAAAGCGTGCAGAAATTCAACGTACAGCTCACTATGCCCATCTTGCAAATCGGTGAAGGTGTGGTCTGCTAATGAGAGAAGGGCAGTTTTCTGATCGGAGTCAGTGCAGCTTCCAGCTTTGACGATGCACAAACCAAACCACTGGTGCAGGCGGTCGCGCCAATAATGGTATTGGAGAAAGACATATTGCATCAGTCGCGGTGTCACACCTCCCGCTTTGAGTAGACCGAAAAACCGACTCTGATCGAGGGCTTGGTGACAATAAGCAATCGTCTGAGCACTGATGGTCGCCTCTTGCGCTTGTACTGCTGTTGACAGTTCGAGGTCACGCTTTAAACGGCTAGAGGTGAGCGCGATTGCGGGTTGCACGTTCATCAATCTTCTCCTGATTGCTGGTCAAACTTGATGAAATCCAGCTTAGAAGGTTAATAGTAGGATAGTAAGACTATTTCGATTATGTTAGTATGACTTTTCAATCATACTAATGCTTAATGGCAACTCGACTTTGGCATCAACTTGAGCTGCGACAGCTGCAATACTTTCTGGAACTGGTGGCAGAACCGGGCGAGAAGAAAAGCTTTACCAAAGCGGCGGAGCGCCTGGATGTGGAACAATCCTATCTGAGTAAAACGATCGCTGCTCTGGAGGTCGCTCTGCGCGTCGAACTGTTCGATCGCGCTCGTCGCCCACCCCCTTTGACAGCGGCGGGCAAAGTATTTCTTGGTGAACTGGAACTAGCCATCACTGCCCTCGAACGAGCGGTCATTCGGACCCAAGAAGCGAGTCGGGGTGCCATAGGAAAGCTCGTCATTGTCGTTAACACGGCGATCGCTAACAGCCTGCTGCCCGACATTCTCAGAACCTTTCGCACTCGCTACCCCCAAGTGGAGTTAGAGCTGCGCTCAATGACGCTCGAGGAGATGATGCACGGCTTGCGTGATGCTTCGGTTGATGTGGGCTTTGAACATTTGCCCAATCCTTACGCAGACGATGCCAGCCTCAACTTTTTGCCAATTGTACAAGAGTCATTTGTGGTTGCCTTACCAGAGCAGCATCCGCTGGCGTCGCAAGCCTACATCTCACTGCAAGCACTCAAGCAAGAACCGCTGATCTTGCCACCGCTCGATGCGGTGCCGTCCTATGCCGTAGTTCTATCACAACTTGAGCATCTGGGTTGTCAACCCATCGTACTAGAAACGGTCAAAGCCACTTGGATGGTGATCAACCTCAGCCTAGTGGCAGCAGGGGCAGGCATCTCGATCTTGCCGGACAATGTGCAGACGCTGAAGCGTCAGGGCGTAGTGTACCGACCGCTTCAAGACACGCCTATAACTCGACAGATCGCGATCGTGTGGCGACGGGCAGCCCTCAACACACTGTCACACCCCTCCCCCACTGATTCAATGGTGCTGCGCCAATTCCTTACAGTTGTGCAAGAAAGCGCACAATGTTTTACTTTGCCTGCCGCCAAGCCGATTCTTTGAGCACTTGGTCACTTTGGAAACATTAGACTTGTTTCTATGCTTCTGACGGACCGGATTCAGAACCGATAAAGGGATGCGCCCTGCTCATCGAAAGCGATGACTGCGTTGCGGCGAAAGCCCTTTTTGATGCACTGGCGGTGGGCGAACGAGTCACCGTCCCCTTGCAACAGCAGTTCTGGGGCGACCATTACGGGAACTTCACCGACCAGTTCGGCGTGTAGTGAGCGCTGAACTGCCCCAGACGGACTGAGAGAAGGATGGGATCTGACCATGATTCGTGTAGAAAGAAACCCTTTCATCAAAGTGAAGTCAATTCGTTTCTTTCTACTAAGGTGATTTCCGGGAAAGAAGATACCAAATTAAGCCGGGCGGATCAGGATATCCCACTTGGGTAATAAAGGATTGCGTTCTAGTCTTCTCTC
>JBBSHC010000121.1:0-7861 GCA_038253425.1 Leptolyngbyales cyanobacterium
ATTAAAGAAGTTATTACCTTAATTAAAGACCACCAAACTACGTTTCGAGTATTGGTTGTGATGTTTGGCGCAGCAACGGCAGCAATCATAGCCTATAACGCCTACGTCAAGATAAGCACAGCAATCACTACCATACCAGTAGCGCCTGCTCATAATCGATTGGCTCGATCGCAGCTAAGATTCAGAACCCATTCAGTTTAAAAGCCAAACGTTCAAAATACGAATTTATCAAGGTTTCAATGCTTGCTTCAGTTGCCCAGTCTTAAATGGCTCAGTTTTAAGTTACCAGTCTTAACTTAGCTATCCTCACTTCAGTTTATTGGCACCGTTTCATCTAGCCCCTGATTAGCCTGTGTTCTCACCAGCCAGCCATGATACACCCATCCCATCACCGTACTCAGACCGCCGCGAGACAAGCGCTTTGACCAAAGAACCCAGGTTGCTGCTGCAAAACCCTGACGACCACGATCGCTCGTCTCTTTTCGCTTTTCCACCGAATAGAGATACGTTGGGTGGTACCGCTTACTTCATTGTAGAAGCCGACAACATTTTAGTGGACAGTCCCGCCTGGAATGATGCCAACCGCACCTTTTTAGAAGCGCAAGGCGGTGTTGCTTGGCTCGTGCTCACCCATCGTGGCAGCATTGGCAAAGCCCTCGAGATCCAGCAGGCATTCGGCTGTCAGATTCTGATACAAGAACAAGAAGCCTACCTCCTACCAGGGGTAACGGTGACAACCTTTGAGCAAACGTTCACCCTTACCCCTGAAAGCCGCCTCCTTTGGACTCCTGGACATTCTCCTGGCTCTGCTTGCCTCTACCACAGTCGGTTTGGGGGCGTCTTATTCTCCGGGCGACATCTGCTGCCCAATCCCCAGGGGCATTTGCTACCACTCCGTACGTCCAAAACCTTTCACTGGCGCAGACAACTGCAAAGTCTCCAGACACTTTTAGCCCAGTTCACCCCAGAGACACTACACCTGATCTGCCCAGGTGCAAACACTGGCTTTTTACGGGGTCGCTACCTGGTGGAAAACGCGTATCAAGCGCTTGCTGCGATCGACCAACACGCGCTCTAGAATTTCTCGCTTCAGTCCGTTAAACTCTCTAGCATCAAACAAGGAGCCGTTGCTGATGACCCACGACGTAAGCCAGTGGTTAACTGAGATTAAGACGTTAAGGCAGCAGTTAGCGGATGCCCAACAAGACTGTGAGCGATCGTATGCCAGTGCTGCCAATTGGCAACGGCTGTATGAAACCGAAGCACAACAGCGCCGCACGGAAACAAATCAGGCTAACCAAGCGATCGCCGCGCTCAGACAAGAAATACAGCAACTAAAGGGAACCTTGCCCCTTGATAGCGGGACTACTACAGAACCCATGGCACTGCGAACCGAAGTCGAAAAACTGCAAACAGTTGCTGTCCTCCAGGAGAAACTCATCGAAGTGCTGGCAGACCGCGATTGCCTCATGCAAGCACTCAACGCTGAACAGACCAGTCACGCCCAAACCCGCAAAGGACTGACTACAGCATTGGGAGATGCGATCGATATGTTGTCGAAGAAGGAGGGATGAGGGATGAGGGGTGAAAATTAGGAGTGGAAAGAGAGGAAGCAAGGGGGGCAAGGGACGCAGAGGACGATGAGAAGCAGGCGCTAACCTTAATCTTTAAAGTCGGAAACGTCGGAACTCATTCCTCATCCCTTTCATACGAGCACCAATCGCTCCAGCTTCCAGGGTAGAGTTTGCCTGTTTGGATGCCAGCGAGTGCTAAAGAGAGCAGGTTAACGCAGGCTGTGACACCCGAACCGCAGTAGACCAGGAGTGCTTCAGCCGTTTTCAGGTCTGCCCACCGTTGCTGTTGGTCGGTTTTGGGGCGCAGATAGCCATTGGCGTCAGTAACGTCTTGCCAGGGATAGTTGAGCGCTCCGGGAATGTGCCCCGCGATCGGATCGATGGGTTCGTGTTCACCTCGATAGCGTTCGCCTTCTCGCGAATCGACTAACACTACTCCAGGCAAAGCTTTGCGGGTTTTGACTTGCTCAATGTTTACAACCTGGTCAGGGCGCGATCGCGGCATAAATAGCCCTGGTTTCGGTGATGGTACTGCCTGATTCACGGTATATCCAGCCGCCTTCCAACCGGCGAAGCCACCATCCAGCACAGCAACGCGATCGTGCCCCAGGTAGCGCAGCAGCCACCACAAGCGGGAGGCAAACGCCAAGCGGGAGTCATCGTAGGCAACGACTAGCGTTGGTCCTTGCGGTGGGTCTGAATGGATGCCCATTGCAGCGAGAGTGCCCGCCAGTTTTGAGCTATCTGGCAAGGGGTGCCGTCCACCATGCTGACCAACAGGACTGGAAAGATCCTGATTCAGGTCCAGGTAGTAGGCTCCTGGAATGTGACCAGCGTGATACTGTTCGAGTCCCTGGCTAGGCTGCATGAGGGAAAAGCGGCAATCCGCGATCGCGACTTGCGGATCGTCAAGATGGTCATGGAGCCATTGAGCCGATACAACTGGAGACATCATACAAACAGCGCCTAGAAGTGACGTTATAGACTTTAGAGCATGTTAGAGAACCTGGATGAGCTATCAGCCGTCAGCGATCAGCTCTTTGCAGACCTTTGAGTTTTGAGTTTTGAGTTTATTCGGACTACTAGCGATTGAACAACTAACCACTCTTAGCCTTTTACCTTTTACCTTCTTCTCCCTTATCACGATCGTACTGCTAACAGAATGCGACGCCAGAGGGAAATAGCTGTAGCATCGATCGCAATCAATATCGCTGCGGTCAAAAAGCTGCTAAGGTTTGGTTCATTTAGAGGCTGTCTTTGCAAGAGAAACCAGGAGACAGCTAAACGCGGTTGTGGTGTGAAGGGAGGAATCGATCGCCATGTTGAGTTGGGAGCAGCATCCAAGTATTGCCTTGATGCAACGAGAGCGGGCATGGGTTGAGGTGAATCTGAACGCGATCGCGCATAACGTTCGCCAAATCCGCAGCCTGTTGTCAGACAGAACGGCACTCATGGCAGTGGTGAAAGCAGACGCCTACGGACATGGGGCAGTAACGGTAGCCCAGACGGTGCTGCAAGCAGGCGCAACGTGGTTAGGGGTTGCTACGATTCCCGAAGGCATTGAGCTACGAGAAGCAGGCATTGAGGCACCTGTGCTGGTATTGGGAGCCAACCATACTCCCGACCAAATTCGAGCGATCGCGCATTGGAAACTGCAACCCACTCTCTGCACGCCTCGGCAGGCACTCATTTTTGCCGAAGTACTGGCAGACTTGCCGCAGCATTGCCCTTTACCCGTTCACCTCAAGCTCGACACGGGCATGTCCCGGTTAGGCACCCACTGGCAAGACGCTGCTGTCTTTGCGAAACTGGTGCAACGATTGTCCAGTCTCAAAATTGCCAGCGTTTATTCTCACCTGGCAACGGCAGAAGACCCAGACCGAAGTGTGGCAATCCAGCAGCAGCAACGGTTTGAAGCGGCGATCGCGCAAATCAAAGCGTGTGGCATTCCTGTGCCTCGCCTTCATCTGGCAAACTCTGGCGGCACTTTAACAGATCCAGCGCTGCACTACGATTTGGTGCGGGTGGGTTTAGCGATCTATGGGCTTTATCCGGCAGCGCATCTAAAACCTGTGCTTGATCTCAAGCCAGCCCTCCAGGTAAAAGCGAGAGTAACCCAGATCAAAACGATCACGCCGGGAACAGGTGTCAGCTATGGGCATCGCTTTGTCGCCGATCGCACGTTGCAAATTGCCGTCATGGCGATCGGGTACGCCGATGGTATACCGCGTAATCTCTCTAACCAGATGAAGGTTCTGATTCAAGGGCAACCCGTGCCGCAGATTGGTGCCGTGACGATGGATCAACTAATGGTGGATGTCAGCACCGTGCCAAATCTACAGGAAGGCGATGTTGCTACGCTTCTAGGGCAGGACGGCAACCACGCGATCGCAGCCGATGACTGGGCAGCAACACTGGGTACGATTTCGTGGGAAATCCTCTGCGGCTTCAAACATCGCCTGCCCCGTATTGCGGTGAGCCAGCCTGTATCGGATGTGGTGCGTAAACGAGGCTAAAACGGCTTACAGCCGCTTGCAGATCCAGGAAGTCTGAAAGACCACCTTCATAGCCTGTTTTACTCCTGACTCCTAAATTCTGCTGCAACAGCGCGATCGCGCCTAACTGAACAACTCCAACACGTTTCTGAGAAAGGCGCGTAATTTTTCGCCGATTTCTGGAGTCGGGTAGCTGTTGCCTTCAAACGCCCAGCGATCGACGGTCGAGAGCCACCACTGCTTGCCGCGATGATCAAAGCCTGCAATCTCAGCACCGATCGCGCGTCTCGCTCCTGTTTGAGGATCTTCGTAGAGGCGGATTTGCAACAAAATGCTGCGGCTCTGGAGAAAGCGCGAAAAACCGGGAAAATGAAAGCCAATGTCGATCGACTCTGGGTCAACCAATTCCCGCGTGTCGGGGTCATTCACCCAGGGTTTCAAATCCGATTTCGCATCAGGAAACTCAGCTTTGAAAAGATTCACGGCTGCGGCGATTTTGCTCGTTGTTTCCAGGGATGTTGCCTGTTCGGCTGCATTCACGCGCAACTCCTTGAGGGCAATGGCTTCAAACGTCAAAACGGCAGATTAATGCCCGGTTAACTTCAAGATCATTCATAAACTAACAGGATTTGCAAGTGCGTAGCGCTGCCTAGCCTACATTTCGACCTCTAAGAGCCGCTCTCATCAAACAGGGAGAAGTTGCTTGCAGGACTATGGGCATAGACTGTAGTCAAAAGTGGGGGGATGGAGCGCGACAAGACAGGCAAGAACCGACAAAGAGCTGATGGCTGAACGCTGACAGCTAATCGCTTTTTCAACAAACCCTTCACCCTTCGCGCAAACACTAACTACGAGCGAGTCATATCACGCATGGCTCCCCGTGCCATTGCCGCGATCGCCTGGTCGTTTGCTTTTGGCAGATGGTAGTATTTGCCGCCTGCGTGGTGTGCCAGTTCTTTGGCAAAACCAGTGGAAATAAATTTGTTTTCGGTATCAATCACGAGCAGTTGGATATTGAGCGCGCGAATCTTGGCGGCAATGTCAAGCAGCTCGGCTTTGATGTCAGGCTTTTCGTCGGGTGGGATGGTTTCACCCAGCGATCGCGCCAGTGGAATGTTGCCCCGCCCATCTGTGATGGCAACCACCACGACCTGACCAATATCGCCCGACTGTCGGGCATTCATCCCCACCCGCACCGCTTGAGTGAGTCCATGCGCTAAGGGTGAACCGCCGCCACAGGGCATCCGATCGAGCCGCCGTTTTGCTGCCTCAATCGATCGGGTTGGGGGCAACAAAATCTCTGCCTGTTCACCGCGAAAGGGAATCAACGCCACCTGATCCCGGTTCTGGTATGCCTCCGTTAGCAAGCGCAGCACCGCTCCCTTTGCTGACTGCATCCGATTAAGCGCCATTGAACCAGACGCATCAACCACAAAGACAACCAGTGCACCCGCCTTACGTGCCAAGCGCTTTGCTCGAATGTCGGACTGCTCAACGAAGACCCGTTTGCGGGAAGGTGAAGGTTGAGTGTTCACTGCTGACTGCTGACTGCTGACTGCTGACTGCTGATTTCTCACCCGTCGTGACTTTTGGTAAGGTGCAGCGGCTCGTAGGGTGGCATCAACCGCAATCCGGCGAACAGCGCCACGGGGCAGCATGGGTTTAACGTAGCGCCCGCGATCGTCCGAGAAAATAATCGCCCGGCTCCCAGATTTGCCCTGGCGTGTTGCCATCTGAGCGAAGTAAAGCACCGACGGATCGAGAATCACGCCTTCAGGATCGAAGACAAACTCTTCAGGAATGCTAGGCGGCTCTTGCTCCTGCTGCTCTTCCTGGTCTTCGTTTTCGTCCTGCTCGTCTTGCTCTTCCTCCGACTCAGCCTCCGGTTCTTCCTGGTTTTGTGGCGGTGGCGGCGGTGGTGGCGGTGGTTCTTCTGGCGGCGTTTGTACGATCGTCGATCGCGGCACAATGACCAACTCTACAGCACGACGGAGATCGTCTGCGGTGACATCAGTACGTCCATCCAGTGCGGCATGAGCTTTGGCAACGCGCACGGCAAAAAGTTCTGCCCGATGACCCTGCACGCCGCCCCGCAGCGCTTCATTCACCAGATATTCCACCTGAGTAGACGAAACCCGCACATCTTTGAGCCATTCGCGCGCCAGCACAATCTGAGTTCTGAGGGCATCCAGGTCATCACTGTACTGGCTCAGAAACTCTTGTTGAGCGTCGGCGTAACGCGTGGCTTGATCGACTGCCAACACCCGATCGTCCAGACCCAGCACCATATCAGCAGAAAGAGCGATCGCAATGCGATCGAGCAAATGTTCGCGTAAATGTCCTTCTTCTGGGTTATACGTGGCAATGAGCAACGGCTGGCAGGGGTGATGAAAGCTAATGCCTTCCCGCTCGATCTGGTTACGCCCATCGGTGAGAACGGATAGCAGCAGGTTTGCCGTTTGGTCGTCTAGGAGGTTAATTTCATCCACATAAAGCACTCCCCGATGCGCTTCTGCCAGCAGCCCCGGTTGAAAGACGGTTTCACCCTGCTTGATTGACTCACTGACATCAACGGAACCCAACAGCCGATCTTCTGTGATTCCCAAGGGGATTTGAATGAAAGGAGCGGGAATCACTTCTGTAGGAATGTCCAAAAGCTCAAGGCTCAAGGCTGAAGCCCTTTCATCCTTTATCCCTAAGCCTTCATCCCTAAGCCTTTCCAGCGTGTCGTCGTCCCACTCTTCCGGATGTAGCGGGTCGCTATTGAGGGAGCCTTTCACAATTTCGATCGGGGGCAAAAGAGCATGAAGCGCGCGCGCCATCACCGATTTAGCGGTACCTCGTCGTCCAGCAATCACGACACCGCCCAGCCCTGGGTCAACGGCTGCCAGCAAAAGAGCGAGTTTGATCGCCTCTTGACCAACAACAGCAGCGAGAGGAAAAGCAAGAGAAACGGTGGGTGTGCTAAGTGCGGGCATGAATTTGATCGTAATGCGGTCTAGATCCCAGCATACCAACATCTCAGGTCTGAATGCTGCCAGTAAGTCCAGTCGCGCTACGGTGATGCAGCGGCATCGGGTAAGGTAACAGTGATGGGAAAGCTGGCAGTGAAGGTAGAGCCAACTCCGACTTCAGAGACGACTTCGATCGTGCCTTGTAAGAGCTTAACGAGACGAGACGCGATCGCCAGCCCCAACCCTTTGTGGTCAAAATCACGGGTTTGGTCGCTCACTTCCATCTGAAACTGAGGTTCAAAAATCTGGGCTTGAGCCTCTGGTGCAATGCCGATGCCTGTGTCGGTAATGGCGATCGACCAGCGCTGGTTGGGTAGACTCTGCACCTGCAACTGAATAGAACCAGACTCTGTATAGCGAATGGCGTTGTTGAGAAGATTGGCAATAATCTGATGTAGACGCAGCGGATCAGTCAGAATTTTAGTCGGGGCAGCCGCATAGTCAAACACGACCTGCAACCCTTTAGCAACGATCGCAGGCTCCGTTACCTGTACCAGCTCTTGTACGATCGCGCGAACATCAGTGGCGATCAGATGCAGCTTGAGCTTGCCCTCTTCGTAACGCGAAAGTTCTGTGACATCATTAATCAGATGTAGTAAATGCCTGCCATTCCGCAGCACACGCTCGATATGGTCAATTTTAGGGGCAGGTTCGGGTGCAGCCGGTTGCTTTTGTTGCTGACGCAAGAAGAGTTCTGAGAAACCGATGATGGTGTTGAGCCGCACCTTTAACTCATCGGTCAAGGAGGACATATTGTCCTGATTCGTACGGACTAACC
>JBBSHC010000122.1:0-7791 GCA_038253425.1 Leptolyngbyales cyanobacterium
CAGTGAAACAAATTGGGGCACGCATCAAACTTTCTGGCGCACAGTGGAAAGCGGGAAATGTCTCTCAAGTGTTGTTGCAGCGCTGTGCCTATCTCAACGGACAGTTCTCAAAGTGAGACTTACAAGACTGGGATGCACCCCACGGATGATTATGCGGCGTACCTGTCTCTGTTTAAGGAGCACCAATTGTGCTGGGCGCATCTGCTGCGTAAAGCCATCAAACTGATGTTGGAACATCCAGAAGAACAGCAATATGGCGAATTTCTTGATGAGCTTTGTGACATTTATCAACAAGCTGTCCGCTTTCAGAAGGATCAGCGATTGAGTATCGGTCGTATCGAGAGAAGCCAACAACTGAAAGCTAAAGTTGTCGCCCTTTGTACTCGCGCCGGAGAAAAGATTGATACTCAAATAATGTCAACCCATGAAGCCACTTTTGTGCGGTTACAAACTGAACTGGTTAACGGATTAGCAGCGCTATTTGTCTTTGTTGTGCATCCCGCAGTCGAACCGACCAATAACCGGAGTGAACGCAATGTGCGTCGGGAAGCGGAGGTTCGCAAGGGGGGCAGAACCAGCAAAAGTGAACCGGGAGCCAAACGGCGAAGCATTCTGATGACGGTGTTAGCAACGCTCAATACGCGTTTCCCAAAATTCACTTTAGAGCAGTTATTGTCGGAGGTGCAGGGCTGGATTGAGCAGGGTTGCTCTATCTTTCAATTGGAACTCTCTGAATGGGAGAAGGCGAATCCTCCCCCCGTTTCCTAACAGGATTGAGCGCGAACCTGTCTTTAGGGCTGGATCATTTAATCAGCTCAAATCAATGGATCACAGATCCTCTCAGTCAATCTTGGGTTCGGTCGTTGATCGAGTGGGGCAGCTTTATTGCCCTACTCGATCCCTTTGGCGATCTACTGAAAATGAAAATAGACACCTACGGTAGTATGTCTCACAGACTGTCGATCGAAGGTCTGTGTTCTTCTAGGGGCGAACGATCGACGAGTCAGAAAATGCGCCGCCATAGCATGATCGGTTTGATGGCTGTTGCAGCAGTTCGAGTTTAGTGGAGAATCAGCCTACGATCGCAGAGAATGATTATTCTCACCCTGCTCAAATAAGCGGCATGGATCATTCATTGATGCAAAGTCTGATCAGAGCAGACTATATTTTTGAACTGTGCGATCGTACAGGTTCTCAGGATTTTTCTGACATCATATATATCAGTGCAGATCAATCCAACAAAAATCACACTTAAGACATCCTGCGATTTCATGTTGATTTCATCCTGTTGCTGATAGTATTTCTTTATGGAATTTTCAGTGGAAGCATGAGAAGCGAAAAAATGTCTACAAGCAAGTATGGAAGATTTGCTGCGATGGTTGCGACATCTACGATCGTGATGTTCATGCTGATGTACCTGAATACCTATCGCCTAGATCATATCTATTTCAGCGAGACAAGAGCATACATGGCTCTGTTAATGGGCGCATCAATGGCTGGTATCATGCTCGGATTTATGCTGAATATGTACAGCAACCGAAAGACAAATATTAGTATCTTCGTTGGCAGCGCTATTATGTTCGCTCTCTCGCTTTGGCTCGTCCGCAGCCAAGTGACGATCGGGGACGTTGCCTGGATGAAGGCAATGATTCCACATCACTCAATTGCAATCTTAACGAGTGAGCGGGCAAATCTCTCAGACCCACGAGTGAAGAAACTTGCTCAAGAAATCATTACAGCGCAAGTCAGAGAGATTGATGAGATGAAGATGCTAATCAAAGACCTTGAGAACAAATAGACATAAAGGCGCTGAATCACATCCTAAAACACTTTTTACAATCCTACTTCCAAAACCTGCACTTGGTAGCTTGAAAAAGCGAGATTCCCGCAGCCTGAAAAATACAAGATGTGGGGCAGTTCGATCGCGGCGGCAAGATGATCGTAGCTGATTTCTGGGTAGGCGTACTGTAGCTTGTCTAACTTTTGAGTTGTGCGATCGTACAGGTTCGTCAGGCTTTCTCCGACAAAACATTAGTGCAAATCAATCCAAAAAGAATCATACTTGAGGCATACTGCAATTTTATGTTAATTTCATCCTGTTGTTGATAGCATTCCTCTATGAAATCCTCATGTTCATAGAGGCAGCACATGATTCTAAGTTCATATGCAGTGATAGGACTGGTAGGGCTGATCTCGATCGGGCTTTCTCTGTTAGGGGCAGCACTATGGCATCCTGCTAAACATCGAGTTATTCAAGTGCCCTCCGCCTGGAAATCCTACCGCTTTGGCTTCGCAACCTATGCCTTGATCTTCTTGTCCTTTGATATGGAAATGATCTTCATGTATCCCTGGGCAGTCGTGTTTGCAGACATCGGCATGGAAGCTTTCCTGGATATGCTAGTCTTTATCACCATTTTGTCAGCAGGCATCGCCTACTCCTGGGGCATGGGAGGACTAGAGTGGGAATAGTTGGAAACGGGTTAATGGTAGTAGGTGCCCTAATACTAGGAGCATTGCTAACCAGTCTGCTAGAGCGTAAACTCTACCGCCCTGAAGATGAACAAGGGACATCAGCAAACGCCAAAGTCAACCGACAGTTGGAGTTGCTTCATGTCGATCGCTGGCTATTTTTGGCAGGTCCGATCACAGCATTGTTTGGGGTAGCTTTAGCAACCGCCGTTATTCCATTCAGTCCAAATCTTATCGGGAGCGATCTAGGAATCGGAGTTTTTTATTTTATTGTCGTAATCGACTTTGTAGTTTTGGGAATTGCGTTATCGGGCTGGGGAGCGAATACAGAAAACGCGATTGAGTCTTGCTACCGAATTGTGGCGCAACTTGTGGCGTATGTAGTGCCATTGGGGTTGGCGTATGTAGGAGCGATTATGATGGCACGATCGCTGTCTACGATCGACATTGTTAATGCACAAACTGGCTGGTGGTTCATTTGGCTACAGCCGATCGGCTTTGCGCTCTACATTGTTACTGGGCTGATGCAGTCCTACCGAGCGCCGTTTGCGGAACCTTTCTCTAGTAAAATCAACCACGGTATTTTAAGTGTTTCTGGCGGCTGGATGGCTTTAGTCTGGCGGATTGCTCTATCCGGTGTTTTGTTTGCGATCGCGGCAATGGGCGTAATTCTTTATCTCGGCGGTTGGCATGGACCCTGGCTGCCCGCGCCCATCTGGTTTTTGCTCAAGACCTACGGATTGATGACGTTGATGGTCTGGCTAGGAACGCGAGTAAAACCCTTCAGTACTGCCAGAATGCTAAAGCTGGCATGGAGAACTCTGATTCCGCTGGGAATGATCAATGTTCTAGTAATTGGAGGACTCATTTTATTGGGGGTAGGACCAAAGTGATCATAGGAGCAACAGCGCAAATTGTGGCGTTCGGCATCTTCTCACTAATTGCGATCGCGGGTGGATTAGGCATGGCAACTACCATGAGTATGTTTCGCAGTGGCATTTTCCTAATGGCTTCATTCATTGGCGTTGCAGGGCTATTCATTCTGCTTTCTGCGGATCTACTGGGCTTGTTGCAGGTCATGATGTACATCGGCGGTATGTTAGTGATGATTTTGTTTATGGTGCTGTTCTCTGCTGATCCAGGTGGCGAAATGATGGCAGGCATGGATATGTCGCCCGTTGAAAAGTTCTTCAGCCTCGGTATTCAGCCGATGCCGATGGATCAGGAGATGAATGACATGGATCACGGCGAGATGGAGATGCACGAAGATGAAGGGAACTCCAGCGATCAGTCTGATGATGCAATGCACAACGAGCATCACAGCATGAACTCAATGCACTCTCACTCAGAGCAGCAAAATGAGATGCACCAGATGAATATGGATGATGAAGATGAAGGGAATGGGAGGTCTCAGGACTCTCAGCATGATCAGATGGATGATGAAATGAGCGACATGAATATGGGTGGTATGGATATGGGTGATATGTCGATGGTGACACCGATTCGCCCTCTAGCTACGGTGCTGGCAAGTCTAATTGCTGTCCTCTTAGTGGGACTGCTGCTTTGGAAGCCTTCTGTCTGGCATATTTCTAGCGCTGTCCCTGATCCGAGATCGGCTCGAATTGTTGGCTCTTTGTTAATGGACAAGTACATGATTGCCTTTGAAGGTGCAGGGTTGCTAATTCTAACGGGCATCTTTGGCGCAGTGATGATCTCGCGTCCTGGTAGTCATCCCTCTGAGCATCGTCGGGAAGCGCGAGTCGAAATAGACGCTCCCCCGGCGGCGATCGCTGCTGATGAACCCAGTCATTCCCATCCATAACCTGATCCCAGCCGATGATTATTCCTTTAACAGCCTTTTTAGTTGTTGCTGCACTGCTATTCGCCATTGGCGTTTACACTGTTTTGGCGCAGCGATCGGCAGTGATGATTTTGATGGGAATTGAACTATTGCTAAATGCAGTTGGGTTAAACTTAGTTGCGTTCTGGCGATTCATTCGCCCTGATGATTACTCTGCACAAATCTTTACGATTTTGATTGTGACTGTTGGCGCGGTCGAAATGGCTGTAGGTCTGGGGATCATGATGCTGTTGTATCGCAATCGGCAAACCGTGCAGGTAGCCGATTATCAGGAGCTAAAGGGATGAATGGTCTGCTGCTAGTTGTTCCGTCAGCCCCCCTGCTGGTCGCGCTGTTGATTCTAGTCTTCGGTCAGCGCTTGGCGAGTCGAGGTAGCTATCTTACCGTGATTGGAATTGCAATATCACTGATCGCACTTCTTCTCCTGTTCGGGGCTGAACCTAACCTGCAAGGCATTTGGCTAGAAACGGCTGGATATCAGCTTACTGTGGGTTTGCATTTAGACGAGCTATCTCGTTTGCTGGCACTGCTGGTTGCAGGAGTAGCACTGCCGATTAGCGTTTATGCTACTGAATATATGGCAGAGGAATCAGGACGATCGCGCTTCTTCTGCGTGTTGTCGTTCTTTGTCTCCGCGATGCTGACGCTGGTGCTGGCAGACTCGCTGGTGCTATTGTTTGCGGCGTGGGAAGGGGTCGGCGTTGCCTCTTATTTGTTAATTGGCTTTTGGTACGATCGCGTCAACGTTCGTCGCGCTGCCCTCAAAGCCTTTTTGATCACTCGTCTCGGAGATTTGGGGCTATTTTTAGGGTGGCTGTGGGTACTACAAATAATCGGCACGACTGATATTGCTACCTTGTTAGCCACGGTTAAGCAGGGGTCTATTCCGACGGATCAATTAACACTGCTGGCGTTGCTGTTTTTTGCAGGTGCGATCGGCAAAAGTGCTCAACTGCCGCTAACCAGTTGGCTCCCGGATGCAATGGCAGGACCTACGCCTGTTTCTGCTTTAATTCATTCTGCAACAATGGTCGCTGCTGGAGTTTATTTAGTACTGCGCCTGTTTCCGCTCTTTGCAGCGGCTCCGGGTGCACTAACTGCTGTTCTTTGGATTGGTGGAGCAACCGCGTTATTTGCGGCTATAGTCGCTACCCAGCAGACTGATTTGAAACGGGTGCTTGCTTGGTCTACGATCTCCCAGTTGGGTGAAATGATGTTGGCGTTAGGTTTGGGTGGTCCGTTGGCAGCGGCGTATCACTTAGCCACCCATGCAGTGTTTAAATCTACGCTGTTTCTGGCTGCGGGTGCAGTCGGTCATGTCTTGCATGACACCTATAGCCTCAAACAATTAGGTGGATTACGAGCAACGATGCCGTTCACGGCGTTAACATTCGGTGTCGCTGGACTAGCACTGGCAGGCTTACCGCCGCTATCCGGGTTCTGGAGTGAAGAAGCGATTCTGCGACAAGCGATCGCAACTCATCCAAGTGCAGGCATTCTCATGCTGGTTTTAATCTTTCTGGCAAGCGCCTACATTAGCAGAGCCGGAGTTGTTACATTCGGGACTTGGAACAATTCCCCTAATCCATCTGCTGCTGATCCAGGAGTTCAGATGGGGACAGCAATGGGGGGTTTGGCACTGGGTGCGATCTCGATGGGCTGGTTACTATCAGGACGACTGGAAGCACAACTCGGATTCACTGTACCGCCTGAAGTCGCTTGGAGTTGGCGGTTAATTGCTGTTTTAGCCCCACTCAGCGGACTGGTTTGGGGAAGTTGGCACGCGCTGAAGCAGGGATCGGTGCCCTTTTTAGGTGGACGACTTTCGGTGCTGGAGCGATCGCTCACTGCTGTTACCAACTCCATAGCGCATCTTGCTTTTGCTTTGGCAAATGGCTTAAACAAAATTGAAATAGGTCTAGATTGGTTGGTTCAAGCGATCGCAGCAACCGTTTTAACCTTAATAGGGACAAACAGTGCAGAAAACGCCTACGGCTTAAATCGAATTGAACAAAGCTTAGATGGTTTAGTGCGGTTCTTTGGAAGCGCAACATTGGCGTTAGCAGATACAACAGACCGCATCGACAATAGCGGTATTTCTGAAGGGGTCGATCGCGGCTCTAAACTTTTAAGTTCAGTAGGTCAAAGACTGCGCCAGCTTCAAACAGGCAAACTTTATCTTTACACGCTGGCAGTGTTTGTCTGGCTGGTTGCCATCGTAATTGTAGGGGCATTGATATGGCGATGATCTAAGCCTGGACAGAGAAGTCCATCTATGAACCGATTGCTAACATGATAGGAGTGCATTTGTGTTAAACGCCGCTATTTATTTACCCTTGATCAGTGGGTTAATCATTCTACTGTTGCCCCGAAGATCAACCCGCTTAATTCGCCCGATCGCTCTTGCAGGCAGTTTTCTGTCGCTCTTTATCTTCATTGGTCTGTGGCTGGGCTACGACGTGAGCAACTCAGCGCTTCAGTGGCGCACTACCCTAAGCTGGATTCCTAGCATCGGTGCTAGTTACGATATTGCGGTCGATGGACTATCACTTCCATTAATTGGACTGACGGCATTGCTGACCGTACTGGTGTTAATCTTCGCTGTACCTGCATCCGATCGCCCTAAAGGACACGCCTTCCTCTTTTTGCTGATGGCAACTGGGCTAATCGGTTTATTTGCCGCCCAAGATTTGCTGTTGTTCTACATCTTTTGGGAAATCAGCCTAGTGCCGATGTATTTCATCATTGGCATTTGGGGCGGAGATCGCAGAAGCTACGCTGCCATCAAGTTTTTTCTCTACACCCGTGCGGGCAGTCTAGCGATGCTGTTGAGTTTCCTGGCGCTGTACTTGAACATGACACCCAATACCTTTTCAATTCCTGCGATTGCTCAAGCACACCCATTAGCAGGAAGCACGATCGCAGGCTTCACTTTATTGGGCTTAGTGCTGGGGTTTGGCGTAAAACTGCCGATCGTGCCCCTGCACAACTGGCTACCCGATGCCCACGTCGAAGCTCCTACCGAAGGCAGCGTGATTTTGGCAGGTGCGCTACTCAAGATGGGTGGCTATGGCTTGATTCGCATCTTGCTGCCCTGTCTGCCTGATGCAGTGAGACAGTACGGCTGGGTCTTAATCGTCATTGGACTGGTGTCGATCGTCTATGGCACTTTAGCCGCGCTTGCCCAAGAGGATTTAAAGCGGTTGGTGGCATACACTTCAATCAACCATATGGGCTTTGTTATGCTAGGGGTTGCTATCTGCGGGCTTTCTAGCGCACCAAATGTACGACAATTAGCGCTGAATGGAGCCGTACTGCAAATGATCAGTCATGGGTTGCTGACGGGTGGTATGTTCTTCATGGTCGGAATTTTGCAGCATCAGACTGGAACTCGTCAGATGAAACGGTTTGGCGGATTAATAGGAAAATTGCCTGTCTATAGTGGTTTATTAGGGCTACTA
>JBBSHC010000123.1:0-7752 GCA_038253425.1 Leptolyngbyales cyanobacterium
GACTCCACACGTAAGATGATCGCTCCATACGATCGTCCTACCAAACCGTCCAGTCTTCCCACTTCTCATTAAAAATAGATGTGTTGGGAAACGCGGTGGGGTTCCCGTTCTGGTTTAAGCGCTTTTGCAGTTTTTGCAGCGCGGGCGTTGTTGCTGACAAATCATCCACCAGTTGATAAGGCAGCAGTCCTTCTGACAGGGCAAAATCGGCTGTTGTGCCTGCGGCAGCACCCACCGACCACTCAAAGGAATGAACGCGGTAATCAGCGGCGGCAATGAAGCTCGTAGCAATGCTTTTACTGGCAACCAGGAGATTATCCAGCCGTTGCGGAATCATCGATCGCAGCGGAATTTGCCCCGGATAGGATTGCCCATGCGCTTGCCGAACGCCGGGACGCTCGATGTTGCCTGGTTTTTCTGGCGGCGAGTCTTGCATACAGGGGTGAAAGTCGATCGCGTATTGAGCAATCCCTACTGAATCGGGGTAGATGGTCGATCGTGTGCGTCGAGTTACCTTGTCGGCTGGTATGTCTTTGACAATTACCTTGCCTGTTTCCAGTCCTGCTAGTGCGACCCACAGCGATCGATACAGCGATGCGGGTAGATTGCGATAATACTCCTGACGATAATCGGCACGAGAAACATCAATCTCGTTAACGCTAAACCCGTTTGGATAAGCAGCAGAGGAACGCCCAATCAAGCGTCGCCCTTCTCGCATGTAAGGGTACTTAGACAAGCCATGCGCTGTTCCCATCGGCGTTTCTAGTCCTTTGAGCAAGCGATGGTTGGGTTCAGGTTCCTTAAACCCCGGTCCCAATTGGGAATCAGTGGTTCCTTCGACTAACCAGTAATAAAAGCCAAATGCCAGTTCTTCTGCCTTGCGTAGAGCATCAGTACGCAAACCACCCATCCAGTTGCCAGCCGAAAGTTGCCCCGTCTGCTGAAGCTGTTGACGGCTGTAAACCAGATTGTCGAGGGCAGTTCCCGGACGGTAGTCATTACCCCAGACCCAGTTCTGCATCGAAATATCACCCGGAGTCGGTGCCGTTACAGTCAGCGGACCCGCTTTGATCCGAGGTCCCGTTTTGGGACTCCAGATCCGACGGTAGGTAAAAACGAAATTGAAATCGGCTTTGCGGTAATCGGCATCGTAGCCGTAGTAGGGTGCATACTGCTCGTAAAACGAGGGCTTCTGCTGCGGCTGCGGCGTTTCTGTCTGCTCCATCGCAAAGGTGTAGGTAAACCCCTGAAGGCAGTAGGGGTCGCCTGTTTCAGTGGGCGATGAGGGATTAAGGTAGGTGCGTGGATCCAACCCCACTCGATACGGCACATCCGCTATGGCAATGAGTTCACCTGTTTCGGTGGCGTCAACCACTATCCAGCGCTGACCACGAGGGACAAAACGAATGATCTGCTTGGTCAAACGCGATGAATTTTCGTAGCGATAGACGTCTTCGATCGTTTGTGAGAGTGGTTCGGTATTGAGCGGTAGTGTCTCGGGTGCGGGTCGATGCTGAATGGCGATCGCTGCCTGAATCAGCTTGCCATCTGCACTGATCTCCAGGTCTTTAATCACCGTGGCTGGAAACCACTGAAGGTTGCCCTGGCCTTTCTTTGCCGCCTCTTTCAGCATCGTCATCAAAATCTGCTGAGCGTCGTTTGGCAGAAAACAAGACACGCTGACCCAGCACTCACCCGGATTAAGCTTGCCGTACTTTTGCTCAATTCGCTGCCGCAATTCATTGTAGCCACGCGCGTAAAACAGCAGAGCACGTTGCCTTTTCGCTTCATCTAAGGCTGAGGTTCCCTGAGAGGTTAGTTGACCGCCAACCCAATCAGTGATGTCGGTCATACAGACCGTACGTCCAGTCTGTAGCGCTTCATAAGCAGTGGCAACACCTGCAATGCCGCCCCCAGTAATCAGAATTTCGCAAGGAACGGTGCGATTGACCCCACGTGGCAACGTTTGTGAATCCATAACGTTACCTTGTGCCCATGTCCGACCAGCTAGATTGACTATGCCTAGCAGGATGAGCAGGACAATAGCAAATCTAGCCGATCGCCGCCAACGCAAGCGAAGCTGTTTAAACATAGGAATGCAACCGTTTAACTGAAGCTTAGACAGCCAAACGTGAACTATAGATCACTTCTGCGAACAAATCACTTCTGCGATCGCATCGCTAAACCTTTAAACTTCAAGCGGCTTTAGCCACTACACAGCCTTCTCGGGCTTATTTGGCTCTCGATAATCGGCATCAATCCAGCACTGCGGCAGGCTTTCTCCCGACGGGAAAATTAAGGTGTCTTTGGCGATCGCTTCTGGGTCGCGTTCTTCTTCACCAGACTGCACCCGCGCCGAAACCGTATGTTTGGCAGGATTAATCAAATCGATCGTGTCCTGAAGCTTGACGAGAACCCCCGTCCGTTTGTCTTGCAAAAACATAGCACTCCTTAGTATCAACATGCGCCGTATCCGTAAAGATGAGCCGACGGCGCTTGCTTCTACAGTGCAAAGCCTTGCCGCTTTCATCATCTACCGCAGGGCTAAGCTAGTCATCAGCAAAGCAGTACGTGATCTTGATCACCCAAAACACGGTAGCTCATCACCCCTGTGGCGGGCAAAGATCACACGGTGCTCACGGTGCTGTCACCTGCGTCAATGGCAGAAGGTTCCATACTAAAAGCATCGAATTCCGTCTGTTACCATGCCTGCTCTTTGCCCACTCCCTTCTGCTATTTCTGAACTGTTTTTGCAAACCAGCATCACTGGCGAGATTACAGTAGCCGATCGCTACGGTCTTCTAGCAGTGCTATTGCAGGAACCCATCACTGACGAAGAAATCTATTGCGTGAATCGGCTTCTGTACGCGTTTCGTCAGGGTCGAGTCTGCATGATTGATGAGCTTTCCGTTATTCTGTAGAGCTGGCATCTATAAAACTGGCAGGTTAGCGGCACCACGCGATCGATGCAAGAACGCAATGACAAGGGATGCAATGAGAAGGGATGCGATGAGAGGATGCCTCAAAGAGCGCCAATCGTTCTGCGATCGCGGTTTACTGGAAAGAGATGTGAATTTGACTGCTCATCCCAGTGCAACCTTAGAAACAGTCTCCTCCATGAAACCAACGACCTCCGCCTGCTTGACCGCTCTCGCTCTGCTGACCGTGGGTAGTGTCTCGTTAGCAGCAACCCCTGAAAACTTGAAAAAACTGATCAATGACCGAGCCTGTGCAGGCTGCGATTTAGCGGGTGCCAGCTTGTACAGTTACGACTTGAGTGGGGCTAATCTCAGTGGCGCAAATCTTACAGAAGCGGCGTTTCAGGGTTCTGATCTAGGGTTTGCCGTCTTGACAAATGCCAACCTGGAGCAAGCAAACTTGGCGCTGGTAAAGCTAAACGGGGCTGAGTTGCAGGGTGCAAAGCTGGGGAAGGCATATTTGTATGGAGCCGATCTGTCGGGGGCAGACCTCTCAGGCGCGGATTTGAGCAATGCCAATCTGGAAGGGGCAAATTTAAAAGACGCCATTTTGAAAGGGGCAAATTTAAGTAAGGCTAACCTTTTGCGGGCAAGGATGACGGGCGCGATCGTGACAGGTGCCACGTTTGATGGGGCGAAGATGCCCGACGGTAGCGAATTTAAGCCCGGTGGACGGGGCGCTCGTTAGTCGTCATCCAAATCCAGTAATTGCTGATCAAGTGCTTGTACGCGCGATCGCACCACATCTTCAGACAAGATCCGTTTTCGCAGGGCATCGTTGAGCGCGTCTTTTTCTGCCAGCAGTAAACGGCGACGGATAGCATCAAGGCGGGTAATTCTGCCACTGGCGGCGGTAAGTTTGTCGGGGCGGCGATTGTAAAAATCCCGCAGGGAACGTTCCGCAGCGGCAACCCGCACCTGATAGCTGGCGCGCATTTCTTCGTAAACCGATTTGGGCAGTACGCCCGTTTTTAGCAGGGTATCCAGTTCATCCTGTGCGGCTTTGGCGGTCATCAGTTGCGATTGCAGAGACTCAATCCACTGCTGCGATTCAGAGGTGCGAACAAGCTGAAGCCGACGCACGAGCCAGGGCAAACTCACACCTTGCCCAACTAATGAGATTAAAACTGCGCCAAAAACCAGCGCAATCAACGCCTCTCGGTGAGGCAACGTAGACGGTAAGCTGAGCGCCAGCGCCATCGACAGAGAGCCTTTGATATTGCCCAAAAAGAGTACGTGCTGCCAGCGTAACGGCAAGTTGCGATCGACCTGTTTGACGATCGCCAGCAGCGGGTAAACCGACAAAAAGCGCCCCACTTGATACGCCAACACTGCCAACAGCACGGCAGGCAAATTGCGACCGAGCGTTGCCAGATTAATTTCAATGCCAATCAGCAAAAAGATAAAGGTATTGACCCCGAAACCTGCATATTCCCAAAAACTCAGTACCGTGATGCGGTTAGAAGCAGAAACCGTCTGAGACCGCTCCATATTGCCCACAACTAACCCTGCGACCACTACAGCAACCACTCCCGACATACCAAAAAACTGGCTGATCTGAAAGCTGCCCAGCGCGATCGCCACCGTTAGCAAAATGTTGCTGAGCGAATCATCCGAGCGAGTGTAAAGACCAACGCCCAGATAGCCCAACGATAGCCCCACCAAGCCCCCGCCCAAAATGACCACCAATAGCTCCCGAATGCCATCAGACAGCGTGAGCGATCCCGTCGCATTAATCTTTAAAATGAGGCTAAACAGCACCAGTGCCATCCCATCGTTAAACAGGCTTTCCCCTTCCACAATGGTGATTAAGCGGGGCGGTACCGTCACCTCTTTGAAGACGGCAATGACCGAAACGGTATCGGTAATAGCCAGAATGATGCCCACCAGCAACGCCGAAATCCAGGGTAAGCCCAAGCCAAATTTCAAAATGGTGGCGGTGACTCCAGAGGCGATCACCACACCGGGTCCCGCTAACAAAGTGACGGGCTTGACAGTACTGCGAAGGCGACTAATATCTGTATTGATCGCGGCTTCAAACAGCAAAATTGGCAAGAAAAGATTAAGAATCAACGCCGAATCTAGCCCAATGCGACGGGGCAGAAGTTCTGCGATCGCCAAGCCAGCGACAACCAAACCAGTCACGTAGGGAATGCGTAACCGCCGTGAAACCAGCGCTACACCCGTTGCAACAAGCAGAAGAATGATGAGAACAACAACCAGTTGTGCTGCATTTGACTGGTCGCTGCCAACGACGGCGATCAAAGATGTCATAAGAACGTGACCTGAGAGCTAACCCAGGAGTCTATTGAATGGATAAGCTATAGTCAGACTTAAATTTAGATTTAATCAATGCGGCTGCAAAGCGAACAATTCAACGGCGAACAATCTAACGCCACGCATTGAAAACCGCTCAGACCAACAAGCTTACAGTCCAGAGTCTACAGTCCAGAGCTTAAAATCACTCCTGTCTAGTTATTGTGTCAGTTTGAGGAGCTATTTCGGTGAGTCCAGAAGCGCTAGTCCAACCCCTGCACACGATCGCAGCCCCGCTTGATGCTACCAGTCCTTTCAGCCCAGAGGACTTTAACGAGCATGTGATGGCAACCTACGCCCGTTACCCGATCGCCCTGGAACGAGGTGCAGGTTGCCGCGTATGGGACACCGACGGACGCGAATACCTGGACTTTGTGGCTGGCATTGCTACCTGTACGCTAGGTCACGCGCATCCCGTCATGGTGCAGGCGGTGACAGAGCAGATTCAAACCTTGCACCACGTTTCTAACCTTTACTACGTCCCCCAACAGGGCGCACTGGCGAAATGGTTGGTCGAGCACTCCTGCGCCGATCGCGCGTTCTTCTGCAACTCTGGAGCTGAAGCTAACGAAGGTGCCATCAAGCTAGCGCGGAAGTATGCCCATGAAGTACGGCATATGGCTGATCCGGTCATCATTACAGCCCATGCCAGCTTCCACGGACGCACACTGGCAACCGTCACCGCTACCGGACAGCCGAAATATCAGAAAAGTTTCAGTCCCCTAGTGCCCGGTTTCCACTACGTCACCTACAACGACATTGCTGCGCTGGAAACAGCCCTCGATGAACTGGACAGCGGTGAGCCGCGAGTTGCTGCCATTATGCTTGAAGCCTTGCAGGGTGAAGGTGGCGTCCGTCCGGGCGATCGCGCTTACTTCCAGCGGATACGACAACTGTGCGACGAGCGCGGCATTTTGCTGATTCTCGATGAAGTACAGGTCGGCATGGGTCGCTCTGGTCAACTTTGGGGCTACGAAAACCTCGGTGTTGAACCCGATATTTTCACTTCTGCGAAAGGTCTGGGCGGCGGCATCCCGATCGGTGCCATGCTTTGCAAATCTTTCTGCGATGTCTTTCAACCCGGTGATCACGCCAGCACCTTTGGCGGCAATCCTTTTGCCTGCGGTGTCGCCCTAGCCGTATGCCAGACGATCGAGCGCGAAAATCTGCTGGCAAACGCCCGCGATCGCGGTGAGCAATTAAGAGCAGGACTGAGAGCGATCGCGCAAAAGTTCCCTCATCACATCGCTGAAGTACGCGGCTGGGGACTGATCAGCGGTTTTGAAATCAAAGCCGACTCTCCGCTAACCTCACCCGAAATTGTCAAAGTCACAATGGCAAATGGATTGTTACTCGTACCCGCTGGTCCTAAAGTCGTCCGTTTTGTGCCACCGCTGATTGTAACTGAGGCAGAAGTTAACCATGCATTAACCGCGATCGAGCAGGCGCTTGCTTCTCTGTAACAGAGTTGTCCGGGAATAAGACGAGAAATCCTTGAAAGCCATATCCTGCAAGCATTTGAGTACTTCTTTATACTCGGTCAAGATGGCTTGTGACGCAATCCATTCAAATGTTGGATTGTCAACAATAAACTGAATGACCAGTTCAGGATCTCGATCCTTCAGAACAGCAGAGACGAGAATGTTGGTATCAACAATGACTCTCATTCGCCTCGACGACGGGCTGCAATCTCTGCCGCAATTACATCTTCTGTAATTTCATTCACGCCAGGTAAGGACTGCGTTTCCTTAAAGAGCGTACGAAACGTTTGACCGATTGCAGCCTGTTCGTCATCTTCAGTCAACAAAACAACTCGTACTCGTTGCCCTTTCTCAAAGGGTAAATTAGACAGAACGACCTGATCAGGATCTTCAATCGTGACAAACGTTTTATAGGTTGTCATTCGAGCCTCCAGATAGTGGACGACGAATCAAATTTAGCAAACTGCGACCTGTAGCAACCCTACTCATAATGTGTCCACATTCGCAAAACCTTCACCGTATGCTCGGACTCGATCACTTCGTATACCAGACGATGCTGAATGCTCCGTTTAGATCTCCTACTAATTTCTCGTAAGGTGGCGGATTCTGAAACGGATTGATTTGGATGATGTCGAGTAGCGTTTTCACCTGCGTTCGTAAGTGACTAGAAGCTAGCTTTTAAGCATCTTTCTATGCCTGTTTGGTGTAAACCAGATTCCAACTCACCACTCTAACGCTCGATCTCACTCCTCGATCGGTGTTGCCAACCCGTCTCGAATCGATTCCCGCATCCCTGGCACTGAGAGAAGATACAGCGTTTCCTGTACGGATGCCCAATCGGCTTCAGACACCAAGACAGCGTTGCTATTGTGTCCTTCAATCACAACAGGTTGATGCGACGCGCTTACTGCATCGATCAAAGCCTGCAATTGCTCTTGAGCTTCATTGACTGGGATCATAAGCCTCCATCTATCCGA
>JBBSHC010000124.1:0-7752 GCA_038253425.1 Leptolyngbyales cyanobacterium
AAAAATGGAAGCTCTCCTCATTCCACAGCCGAGCGGAAGCAAGCTACATCCCTTAGCCCTCATCCCTCATCCCTCGATCGCGCCCTCGCCTACCTCTGTGCGGAACAAGAACCCGAAGGCTGCTGGTTTGGTCGCTGGGGTGTGAACTACATCTACGGAACGAGTGGTGTTTTGGCAGCGCTGTCTCTGGTGGCACCCAAAACCCATCAACAAGAAATTGAGCGGGGCGCACGTTGGTTAGTCAGTTGCCAGAATGCCGATGGTGGCTGGGGCGAAACGTGCTTTAGCTACAACGATCCGTCGCTGAAAGGGCAGGGAGACAGCACCGCTTCACAAACAGCATGGGCACTGATTGGGCTGATGGCAGCAGGCGATGCCACCGGAACGTATGCCATGGAGGCACTCGATCGCGGCATCCACTACTTGTTGCAAACCCAACGACCCGACGGCACCTGGGATGAAGACTATTTCACGGGTACGGGCTTCCCCTGTCACTTTTACCTGAAGTATCACCTCTATCAACAGCACTTTCCACTCACCGCGATCGGGCGGTATCGACTGCTTCAGTAGCAAGTCTATAAGCTGCCCTATGGAAGTTAATTGCTGCTGCCGTTGCCTTAGCTTCTTGGTGTGATGCCTTAGCGAAGAATTCCGTCATCGTTGAGGGCGATAGAATACGCAAGTGAAGCAGGGACATAGATCCCCGACTTCTTTGTTTAGTCTTGCTGTAGTTTGCTAAATCTGATTCCGAAGTCGAGGATCTGGTAGAGATGAACGTAACCGACGCTAATTCGTTGGCATTGCTCAAAGCACACCTGGCTGATGATCAACCGCAGCTAGAACGAGCGATCGCATCTCTCAACAGCACTGCCAAAATTTGATTGTTTTGTCAAAACTGCTGCTAATTAATGTTTGTCCATTAGGGGTATAGGTGACTGATGTGACAGCACCAGAATGGTCAGCGAGAGTGCCTAGCATATCCCTAGTAGAGACGTTCCAGAGCTTAATTGACTGGTCTTCACTGCCACTAACAAGCGTCTGCCCATCAGGGCTAAAGGCAACTGTGCGAATTAAACCACCGTGTCCAGTTAGCGTGTGACTTAAGCTCCCTGCATACATCGTCCAAAGCCTGATCTCCCAATCATTGCTACCCGTTGCAAAGTGTCCACCAATAGGACTCATGGCAACAGTAAAGATTCCTTTGAGATGTCCTGTTGGTCGCCACAAAAGATGTCCCGTTTTCAGGTCATAAAGAGCGGCTGTTTTATCCTCACTGCCAATTAAAACCGTTTGTCCATTTGGGCTAATGGCGATCGACCAAACTGGCAAGCTATGGTTCAAAAGAGTGCGAACCAATTTTCCTGTACTTAAATTCCAAATTTTTACAGTGCCATCCCAGCTACCACTGACGAGCGTGTGCCTATCAGAGCTAATTGCAACGGTTTTCACCAAACCGGAGTGTCCTGTCACCGTGCGGAGTAGCGTACCAGTCTGCAAGTGCCAAAGTTTAATGGTTTCGTCCTTGCTACCGCTCACAAGGATCTGACCATCGGCGCTAAACGCCACTGACCACACCGGGGCTGAGTGCCCCTCTAGAGTGCAAAACCGTTTGCCCGTGCGGAGGTTCCAAAGGTGAATGGTTGTGTCCCAACTGCCGCTTGCTAACAGTTTGCCATCGCGGCTAACGGCAATAGATGATACAACATCAGTGTGCTCCTTCAGCGTTTGCACACATCTATAGGCTGGAGGCGTCGGCGATCGCGTCGGTTCTGCAACAGGCGGCGATGATGGTACGTTAGATGCCGATGCTGAGGTAGGCTGTCGTTTTGCGTTTGTCGAGGAGGTTGTTCCCTGTGTATTGCCAGTCCGCTCGGCTGAAGGCGAGGATACATTCCGTTCAAGCCCTAACCTTGCTGCTTTGGCTAAATCTGCTTCTGCACGTAACTCAAAGCCCAGTAGCGAATGCACAAACCCCCGATCGCGGTAGGCTTCAGCATAGGCTGGATTCAGCCGAATCGCCATACTGAAGTCATCAATTGCTTCTTTATACCTGCCTGCTTTAACATTTTCGTTACCACGGTTGTAAAAGGTTTCAGCATTGGCGGCTCTAGTTACAACTTCTATTCGAGTGGTTGGACCTGAAGGGGTTTGCTGTTCTGAAGGCTGATAGGTTTTGAGTTGCTGATAAGCCTCATTGATGATTTTAATTTTGGCTTCGGCTTGCTGCTTAAGCTTCACGTCATGGACAAAGCGATCGGGATGCCAGGTTTTAGCTAAACTGCGATATGCCTGCTTCACTACTGCTGGCGATGCGCCAGGGTTAAGCCCCAAAGTCTCGTAATGCCGATTGATGTCGCTCATAGATGAGAGGTATAGCGTTGGGAAGGTAGAAGGCGAAGTCTTAAGTTAGTCTTCCCAACGCTTTAGTTAGCACAACCTCGATGGTGAAAGATGAAGAGTTTTAACTTGAATTGTGTTGACGGTTCATTGTGCGGAGAAGCATTGTTGGACCGAGCAATCCTTTTACATTGCTAGAGATTCAATCACAATCCTTCTGTTTCGACTCACATTGCTTTGTATTGCAACGTAATACGGTTTTGTCCACCAACGAAGCTTTACCCATAAACTAAGGGTGGAGCCAGTAGATTTGTAGAGCAACGTAGCCTTTTGAGATCACACGTTCTACCGCTCCGTCATGCCGCACTTATATGCTTGAGTAGGAGCTTATTATGCTACAAATGCCGCCGCCCCCTTCAATTACGCCGCGTCAAATGAATTTGTTGCGTATCGTCGCCGCGATGGCTTGGTCTGATGGGCATCTTGCCGCTGAAGAAGTGGATATCATGCTCGATCGCCTGAGCCGTATTTTTGCGACCAACGCCGAGCAGCGACATGCCTTGCAGCAAGAACTGCGCGAGTATCTGATGCAGCACCTTCCCCTCAGCGAACTGGTATCAAGGTTAAAAAGCGATGCAGAACGCGTACTTGTCTTGCATTTGGGCTACGAAGTCATTCGCTGTAGTGCCCGCGCACCATCTGAACCGACTATCAATGCAGAGGAAGCTGCGGCGTATCAAGATCTGGTGCAGCTTTTGGGGCTATCGCCTGAAGTTGTGCAGCAAGTTGAAGCTGCCGTTGCGGCTGAGTCAATGCCGATCGAAAGCTTAGCGGCTTCGCTCACTCACACGCTCGAAGACTTTGTGCATCAGTAGACGCAGCGATAAGCGACAACAAAGCGCCTCAGCCTGTAGAAACGCTATGTCAGTAGGGGGTAGTGTAAGGCTTTGAGGAGGAGCAAGGGAAATGGCAAAGGGACCAAAGCCCAGCGAACAACGCCTTGTGCTGGAGAAAATTAGCTGGCAGCAGTTTGAAACCATCCTGGCGGAAATGGGGACGGGGCGGACGACGCGCTTCACCTTCGATCGCGGTCGGTTGGAACTGATGACACCGTTGGAGGAACACGATCGCTGCCATAAGCTGATCGAGTCCCTCATTTTGGTGCTGGTAGATGAGATGAAACTGCGGGTAGAAGGGTACAAAGCGCCGACCTTAAAGCGCCCTGATTTAGGGTTGGCAGTCGAACCAGAAGCAGGCTACTACATCCAACACGAAGCGGCGATGCAGGGCAGATCCGCGATCGACCTGACAGTTGACCCACAGCCCGATTTGCTGTTAGACGTTGCCCTCAACCAAAGCACCCTCGATCGCTTGTCTCTTTATGCAGCCTTGGGCGTACCGGAAGTGTGGCGCTATGTAAGTCAAGCTGGCGCAGATTTTTTGAAGGGTAGTTTGAGCCTGTATTGTTTAGTGGACGGACGCTATGTTGAAATGGCGCAAGGGTTAGCCTTTCCGTTTTTGCCTGCGGGCAGAATCCTGCAATTTATTGATCAGAGTGATGTGTCGGGACTGATGACGGCACTGCGATCGCTGCGCGAATGGCTGCAAGACAGTAAGCTTTAAGGCAAACGATATGCCGCTTACTGAGGTGAAACGATGAACCCTACACCGAAATTTCTCAGTGCGATCCCGGTGCTGCCAGCCGTTGACATTGCTGCCGCAGTCACTTTTTACGAACAGAAGCTCGGTTTCACCACAGATTTTCAGTCGGATGATTATGCTGGCTTGCGTCGCGGTGGCGTGCAGCTTCATCTGTGGCAGTGCAGCGATCGTCAAGTTGCCGAAAACACCAGTTGTCGCATCAACGTGAGCGGCATTACCCAACTCTATGAGGACTATCAAGCGCAACAGATCATTCATCCCAACGGTGCGCTAACGACCAAACTGTGGGGCTTAGATGAATTTGTCGTTCTAGATTTAAACGGTAATTGTGTCACCTTTGCCGAATCGCCTGCAACCAGCAATCGCCGCGATCGTACCGATTAAGCCATTCAACCAACTAGCATTTGACCCAAGAGGCTGAAAGCTGATCGCTGAAAGCTTGCTACCGCTACTAAATTCCAGCCGCAATCACTTGGCAACCGTCAAAGATCGATACAATAAAGCCTGTTCCACTGGCTTGCTTCCCTTATGTCTGCCTCGATCGCTGCTCCCTTCTCTCCTCAAGAAATCGCCGCAGAAGGCATTAAGCCAGAGGAGTACGAAGAAATTGTGCGGCGGCTGGGTCGTCATCCCAACAAAGCCGAACTGGGCATGTTTGGGGTCATGTGGTCAGAGCACTGCTGCTACAAAAATTCGCGTCCTTTGCTCAAGCAGTTTCCCACCGAAGGCGATCGCATTCTGGTCGGTCCCGGTGAAAATGCAGGCGTAGTCGATTTGGGTAATGGCTTACACCTGGCATTCAAAATTGAGTCGCATAACCATCCATCGGCAGTGGAACCATTTCAGGGCGCGGCAACAGGTGTGGGTGGCATTCTGCGCGATATTTTCACAATGGGGGCACGTCCGATCGCGCTGCTCAACTCCCTCCGTTTCGGCTCTCTAGACGATGCACGGACTCGTCGTTTGTTCAGCGGAGTGGTTTCCGGCATTTCTCATTACGGTAACTGTGTAGGTGTTCCCACTGTGGGTGGCGAAATCTACTTCGATCGCGCCTATGCCGACAATCCCCTGGTAAACGTCATGGCATTAGGCTTGATGGAAACGCCAGAAATCGTCGTATCGGGTGCGAAGGGCATTGGTAATCCGGTTCTCTACGTGGGTTCCACAACGGGGCGCGACGGCATGGGCGGAGCCAGTTTCGCCAGTGCAGAGTTAAGCGAAGCATCAATGGACGATCGCCCTGCGGTGCAGGTTGGTGATCCCTTCCTCGAAAAGTCCCTCATCGAAGCGTGTCTAGAGGCATTCAAAACAGGAGCCGTTGTTGCCGCTCAAGATATGGGCGCGGCTGGTATTACCTGCTCTACATCAGAAATGGCAGCCAAAGGCGGCGTAGGTATTGAATTCGATCTCGATCGCATTCCAGTACGTGAGACAGGTATGGTGCCCTATGAATATCTGCTGTCAGAATCCCAGGAGCGGATGCTGTTTGTCGCCCACAAGGGACGCGAACAAGAACTCATCGACATCTTTGAGCGCTGGGGACTCCACGCCGTCGTTGCTGGTACCGTGATTGAGGAGCCGATCGTCCGTATTCTGTTCAAAGGCGAGATTGCTGCCGAGGTTCCAGCTACGGCGTTATCCGACAACACACCCATCTACTATCACGAACTGTTAGCCGAAGCACCCGCCTATGCACTGGCAGCCTGGGCATGGACTCCCGACAGCTTGCCGCCCTGTACACCGACAGGCATCGACATTCAAGGCACGCAATATACCTCGAATGACATGCTGCTGCAACTGCTGGCAACCCCCACGATCGCTTCTAAACGCTGGGTCTATCGCCAATACGACCATCAAGTGCAAAACAACACCGTCATGTTACCCGGTGGTGCCGATGCCGCGATCGTCCGCATCCGTCCAACCGGAGTAGGGGAGCCTTCATCCCTTCAAACAGGCGTCGCTGCCACCGTTGACTGCAATCCCCGCTACGTCTATCTGCATCCCTACGAAGGGGCAAAAGCCGCTGTTGCCGAAGCTGCCCGTAACTTGAGTTGCGTGGGTGCAGAACCATTAGCCGTCACGGACAACCTGAATTTTGGTAGCCCTGAGAAACCGATCGGCTACTGGCAATTAGCCGAAGCCTGTCGCGGGCTTGCCGAAGCCTGCCGAGAATTTAGCACACCCGTTACAGGGGGTAATGTCTCGCTCTACAACGAAACGCTGGATGCAGACGGTAAGCCTCAGCCTATTTATCCCACTCCCGTCATTGGCATGGTTGGGTTGATTCCCGATTTGACCAAAATCTGCGGTCAAGGCTGGCAAGCGGCAGGCGATTTGATTTATCTGCTAGGAGTGCCTATAGAAAGTTCTGAGGTCGCCGATGCAGGTGATGAGTTAGGCGAACCTGACCACTTAAAACTCAAAACTCAAAACTCAAAACTCCCCACCCTGGGCGCGTCCGAATACCTCGCAACCGTTCATGGTGTCGTTAGCGGAGTTCCTCCTAGCGTTGACTTTGCGTTAGAACGTCGGGTGCAATCAGCCTGCCGGGAGGGTATTCGGCGTGGCTGGATTCGATCGGCGCATGACTGCGCCGAAGGGGGGCTTGCTGTGGCGTTGGCAGAAGCCTGCATCAGTGGTGGGCTGGGGGCAGAAATCACCTTACCCGTTGACGCTCAACCTCAATCCCAGCGCTGGGATCATCTGCTGTTTGCCGAGGGTGGCGCACGCATTCTTGTCTCCGTTGCGCCAGAGAATGCACCCACTTGGGAATCCTATCTAAACGAGCACTTGAGTGAGAGTTGGGAAGCCATTGGACGAGTGGATGGCGCAGCACTACAAATCGTTGGAACAAAAGACCTGTCCCTCGTTCATCTGCCACTGGTAGAGATGAGCGATCGCTGGCATCATGCCATTGAACGCTCTTTAGCGCAGTAGCCGACAAGTAGCCGCCACGATCGCTGATTTAAATCATCAATTTGGCGCAACAGGGCAGGTTGCTTGATTGCTACGATGTAATCGTCAGATGATGAGAAGATTAAAGAAATATTAAGCGATCGTCAGGTTTATTCTTTTGAGCCGCTGCCTCTCTCATCAATCACACATAACCAGGTATATCCAGGAGCTGAACTGATAGCATGACACCCGATCAAGCCTTCCCTGTTGACCCGTCCCTTGCTCAGTCTGCTCCGCTTCTGGCAGAGCCAGCCGCTCCAGACAAACCAGAAGAAGCCTGCGGTGTCTTCGGCGTTTATGCACCGGAAGAAGATGTTGCCAAGCTGACCTACTTTGGGCTGTATGCCCTCCAGCATCGTGGTCAAGAATCGGCTGGCATTGCTACTTTTGATGGCGATCGCGTGCATCTGCACAAAGAGATGGGGTTGGTTTCACAAGTCTTCAGTGAACCAATTTTGACTAAGTTGACGGGGACAATGGCGATCGGGCATACCCGCTACTCCACCACTGGCTCCAGCCGTGTGGTTAATGCTCAACCTGCCGTGGTTGAAACGCGCTTGGGCTATCTGGCACTCGCGCACAATGGCAATCTTGTGAATGCGCCCGACTTACGGGAAGATCTGCTGAAAAGTAACTTTACACTCCTCACTACCACCGACTCGGAAATGATTGCGCTGGCGATCGCCGAAGCCGTGAACAATGGCAAAGGTTGGCTAGAAGGAGCGATCAGTGCCTTTCACCGTTGCCAGGGAGCTTTTAGCTTGACGATCGGTACACCCACCGGGCTGATGGGCGTGC
>JBBSHC010000125.1:0-7742 GCA_038253425.1 Leptolyngbyales cyanobacterium
AATGGGCAGACCACGGGCTGACTTGAGAACACCTGTGCGGACGAAGGTTTCTCTAGCACGGGCAACGGATGATTTGCTCTATGAGCTACAACTGCTAGCTGCCACCGCGATCGTGATCAGTTGCAATGTCGAACCGCTGAAGCAATTTCCTGGCTATCCCGACCAGTATGAGCCACCCACTGATCCAGGGGTTGCCGTTTATTTCGCCCTCAGCGGGGTGCCGTATATCATTGCCTGTGACGCCGTTGACGCGGTGCAGGGCAACATGCGTGACATTGGACAGTTGCTCCGTGAAAAGCGATTGTTGAGTGAGTCACATCATTGCACAACGATCGAGCGTGAATTTGCGGGTTACAAAGCGGCTGTCATTCCCGTTGACGCCTCACCCCGACGAAAACCCTGGTGGAAAGTGCTGTATGTATCGCCTGATGCACCGTTAGTGGTCATCGAAGCCGCCTATAAAGGGTTAGCAAGGCTTGTTCACAGTGACTTGACTCAAGGCAACGATGCCGCGATGACAGAACTCAACAGCGCGATCGCAGAAGCCAGGTTGGTGCGACGCTAACTGCCAAATTAAGCAAAAAATTAAGTTCATCGATCGACAACGTGGAGTAATATACATCGGTGACTTGATCCGTACCAACCTATAGGATTTCTAGAAGCGGTTCGTTTCATTCTAAAATTGCATCCGGATAGCCTTCAGCAAGGTTAGTCAATGTAGCAGACATTCATTCACCGCTTGTGTACGCACAAAACCTTACATACAGATTCATCAGGCAGTTGAGGAGTGATGAAATGACCCAACGCTCAACCCCCCTCCCCAGCCGAAGGTTGGCTTTGGCGGGTCAGATGTTGCTGCTGGCAGGCATTGGACTAGCAAGCACGATCGGACTAGGAATAGGGCAGGCAACTGTCCGCGCTTCCGAGAGAGCGTCTCAACAAGTAGCAACGGCAGGCGGGAATTGGCGCGGCGCATCGTTTCCGGTAGAAAATTTTCAGGCATATACATCGCCCTTTGGCTATCGTGGCTCTCCCGATGGCTCTGCGGGGCAGGAGTTTCATCGTGGGTTAGATATGGCGGCTCCCGAAGGTAGCTATATTCGTAATTGGTGGGCAGGCAAAGTCGTTGAAGTGTCTGATGATTCTGCCTGTGGCACCTCTGTCGTAATCCAATCGGGCGAATGGGAACACGTTTACTGCCACATGAAAGGGCGTGTCGAGAAAGCAAATGGTGGACGCTATCTGAGCGATCGCAGTGGTGGCATTCAAATTTGGCAGGGGCAGGTTGTACCAGCAGGCATTCGTATTGGTCGTGTTGGGATGACCGGACGCACGACCGGACCGCACCTCCATTGGGGGCTGAAATACACAGGGCAATGGGTTGATCCAGCCTTAGTGCTACGCGCTATGTATGCCGAGCAAGTCAGAGCTGGAGCTGTTTCTCTTCGCCCTCAAGGCTAGTCTCTAGTGGTTGGTTTGAAGATTTCAGATTGACAACCAACCATTAAACAACTTACCAGGACTTAACCATAAGGTATTTATCCCCGACTTCTGGTTGAACCGCAGCCATAAAAGCCCATCCCAGTGTATAAGTCGGGGATCTTTGCGTAAGTCATACTCGCTAAAAACTTCCAAGAGGAAAAAGCTCAGGTGCAACGCATAGCGTCCTTACGCAAATCCCTCTGCAAAAAGCGCCTAAGAGCATAAAGCCCTTAAGACTGCACACTGGCTGGAACTGGCTGTCCCGTAAATTCGGTCACGATGCGGCGGAAATCTTCACCCTCAATGGTCTCCTGATCGAGCAGCATCTCCACCAGACGATCGACAAGGGCACGATTTTCACGAATTAGCTTGCGGGCTTCTTCGTAGCCGTGAACCGCGATCGAGCGTACCTGCTGGTCAATTTGGGTTGATACCTCTTCCGAGTACTCCGATCGTTGCTGCAAGCCACGACCCAAAAAGACTTCGCTGCCAGCGCTTTCAAGAGCGACCAACCCTAGTTCAGACATACCGTAGCGGGTCACCATTTCTCGTGCCAGGTCAGCCACTGCTTTGATATCACTACTGGCACCAGCGGTCACTTCCGCATCACCAAAGACCTCAATCTCAGCCGCTCGTCCACCGAGCGCGATCGTAATGCGATCCATCATCCAGGAGCGGGTATAGAGACCGCTGTCAATCATCTCTTCGTTAAACGCTTGCTGTGCAAAGCCACCAATGCCGCCCGATCGTGGAATAATCGTCACTTTGTTCAGCGGGTCAGAATTCTTCAGCAACGTCATCAGCAGCGCGTGACCAATCTCGTGATAGGCAATCAGCCGCTTTTTCTTGCTATCCAACAATGGTGTCAGGGTCAACCCGATTGTAACCCGGTCGATCGCGTCATCAATTTCCAGCATGGTGACGGCATCTTTGCGCCGCCGTGCTGTGAGAATGGCAGCTTCGTTCAGCAGGTTCGCCAGTTCCGCACCAGAGAACCCCGGTGTCCGACGAGCGATCGTTTCTAGCGAAATCTCTGAGTCCAGCTTCTTATTACGCGCGTGGACTTCCAGAATGCCGAGCCGCCCTTTATAGGTTGGCAAATCAACCTGCACCTGACGGTCAAAGCGACCGGGACGCAGCAACGCCGAATCCAACACATCCGGTCGGTTCGTCGCCGCAATGATGATAATCCCCGTATTGCCCTCAAATCCATCCATCTCGGTCAGCAACTGGTTCAGCGTCTGCTCTCGCTCATCGTTACCGCCACCAATGCCAGCACCTCGCTGTCGTCCCACCGCATCAATTTCATCAATGAAGATGATGCAGGGCGCATTCTCTTTCGCTTTCTTAAACAGGTCGCGGACGCGGGAAGCACCCACACCCACAAACATTTCCACAAACTCTGACCCAGAGATGCTGAAGAAGGGCACCCCTGCTTCACCCGCGATCGCTTTGGCTAGGAGTGTCTTACCCGTACCAGGCGGACCAATCAGCAGCACACCTTTGGGGATGCGGGCACCGACAGCGGTAAAGCGTTCGGGCTTCTTCAGGAAGGTGACGACTTCTTGCAGTTCTTCTTTGGCTTCTTCAATACCTGCCACATCATCGAACATGATGCCTGTTTTGGCTTCCATCTGAAAGCGGGCGCGCGATTTGCCAAAGCTCATTGCCTGACCGGGCCCGCCTGGTGCATTGCTAGAGCGGCGTAAGATCATGAGCAAACCGCCGATGAGCAAGAAGAACAGCAACAGGTTAGCCAGAACACCCATCACAGCGCTATTGTCTTGCGTTGGCTGCACAGTAAGGTCAACCTTGTTAGCAAGCGCCTTTTTGGTGACCTCGCGGTAGTCTTCAAAGAGCGCCACCTCGCGGGGAGACTCCCCTTTCTTCTGACCTTCGAGCGTCACTCGCGCCACTCGCTGCGTTGGGTCAATTTCAATGCGAGTCACATCGCCTGCATCAATTTTTGTGAGCAACGCACTGTAGCTCAAAGGGTCACGAGTCGTCTGTGCTGTTGCTGGCATCAGCGTCAGTCCCTGGGCAATGAGCCAAAAAGCGGTGACTAAACCCATCGTCTTCGAGCGTTGCCGTGGTAGTCGTTTGACCAGTGCGTTTGTCCAAAAACCTATCATACGAAGCGCCTTTTACCTGCTTATCTTACCGATTGTGTCACCCGTAGTCCTGCGATCGTATACACCTCAGCTACAGGCTTTACGGGTATCTTCCCAAGTCTAGCGTAACCCTTTCTATCCTAGCGAACCAAGCCTTTCGGTTACAGTGCCATCATGCGCTACAGCAACGGCTACAAAAATTGACGAAAGAAACGACAAATCGCTATGATTGAACCATAGTCGTAACGACTTCGCTTTAATCAAAATAGGGCAATAAAATTGAACACCCCCCTTAAAGCGTTGTGAAGCGTCTAACATTCGTATCCCATGAGGGAATGTTCAGAGGGCAGTTCACGGTTGACAGAGCAACACACTTTCTTACTCCGCAGATTCATTGCGTACACGCTAATTAGGATGTTAATAACGGTGGTTAAATTAGTCGGCATCGCTGGTAGCTTACGAGCCAATTCTTATAGTCAACAAATGCTGAGTTTAGTAGCGCAACGTTTAGAGGCATTAGGAGCAACAGTCGAAATTATTGATCTACGCACCCTCAATTTGCCCTTTTGTGACGGCAGTAAGGCATATCCAGATTATCCTGATGTGGCGCGGTTGCAGGCAGCATTTCAACAGGCAGACGGCATGATTCTGGCAACACCGGAGTATCACGGTAGCGTCAGCGGTGTGATCAAAAATGCGCTGGATCTCATGAGCTTTGACCAACTGTCTGGCAAGGTCGCAGGCTTAATCAGCGTTCTGGGCGGACAGTCTAACAGCAATGCATTGAACGATCTACGCACTATTTTGCGCTGGGTTCATGCCTGGGTGATTCCCGATCAACTGGCGATCGCGCAGGCATGGCAGGCATTCGGTCCTGATGGCAAGTTACAAGATGAGAAACTTTCTGAACGCGTCGATCGCTTTGCTCAAAGCCTGGTAGAAAATACGCAGAAGCTACGGGACGTAGCATAAGCACAGACAACAAAGCGATCGATGTCTTTACAGTGCATCGATCGCTTGTTGTTGCGTTGGCTCCAGCTTCACACCCTTTTAGTGGTGGTGATGCCCATTGCCATGCTGATGACCATGATCATGATCATGGTCATGGTTGTTGTGCTCGTGATGATGGGTCTTGTGAGCAAGGCTAGGATTGACCGCTAGTGCTTGTTCTGACAGCAATGCCTCAATCTGAGGAGCCGCCCAGTCTGCCACCATCTTGAGGAATTCAGGACGATCGTTAACGCACTCCATCTGCACATAAGTGACATCTGGATGCTTGCGCCGTAGTCCATGAATAATATGGTCTACATCCAAAAGGGTTTCGTGGTTTTCTGTCGCAAAGCCGATCGGCATAAAGACCAGCGCTGTAGCGCCCAGGTCGATCAAATTCTTTGCTGCCAGTTCAGCATTGGGCTGCGTCCAATCAATGAGCGGCGTTTGGTGGTTTAACCAGCCAACGGAGGTTAAGGGATAGCGGTAAATCAGCTTTTCTCGGACACGATCGTACAGCGCCTGACTTTCATCAATGCCAGAGGTAAAGCCTTTGGCTTTATGAGGGCAACCGTGGTTCATCAGTACAATCCCCGTTTGTGAAGGGAGATGCGCTACTGCCAGGTCAGACTTGATTTTGTCTTCAACCAGCGCTGCCATCAGGTCAATATACTCAGGCTCGTTGTAAAAAGACGGAATATAACGAGTGCCTTTAACCCAATGTTCGTTTCCATCCGCAAGGAAAGTCAGCGCTTTATTGACCTGCTCGACCGCGATACCACTGGTAAAGATGGAATCAACCACCAGCAGCGGATAAATCAGCAGTTTGTCAAAACCCTGCGCTTTGATGTCGGCAAGCACTTGCTCTGGCAAAAAGGGAGCGCAAAAGTTAAACGCTTTAAAGACTTTGAGGCGATCGCCCCAACGCTCTTGCAAATACTGCTCTACGCCTGCCCGCTGGCGCTCAAAAATGGCGTTATGGGGCGAGATAAAGTGGTCATGCTGATGACTCCACTCATGCAAATCAAAGACAGCCAGTAGCTTTGCTAAGGGAGGATAAATCCATGTGGGTACTGGCGCAAACTTTGCGGTTAAGAGGTTCAGCGCCTGCTCATTGTAGTTAGCAAAGTCTTCGTAACTCTCAACCTCGCCATAGCCCATCAGCAAAACAGCAATCCGATCTTGGGGGGAAGATGGATTTGGATTTGGAAGCTGCTGGATTTTCTCAGGAGTAGCGACCACTGCTCAGTCCTCAATGTTCTTGTACTGGTTAAAACGGCGGCTGATTGGACGATAGACTCATTTTGTTACCGTCTCAGCATGGGGTTATGACCCCAATTACTCGCGCATTGTATCCTATCGTAACATCCCATCGGGGGGGATGGGATCGAAAAGCGCTCTTAGCCACTCGCCATTACGCTCGAATAGCACCAAAAAAGCGACTGCATGGGTCTCAGCGTCATGTTGAGCCTTGAAACTTTGTTATGATCGAAGCACTGGAGCATCTTATCCTTGCGGCAAGCGTTTCAAGTCGGCAGTTGTAAGGCTCGCTAGACTATTTCAAAATCTGCATGATGTTCAAAATTTGCACGGTGTTCAAAATCTGCCTGGTGCCGACGTTTAAGTTTATTGCAGCTCTACTCATTGCAGAATCTATTTAAGGGCGATTCTACGTTCAACGGGTCAACGTTGTGATTAAAAAGTAGTTGTGTCACAAGAGGGTAGAACTATGCTTCATTTTGCTGTCCCGCTCGTTGGCATTGTGGTTGCATTGACACCGATGGTCGCCTTGGCTGGTGGAACGTTAAAATCCTGGTAATTACGATTACCGTAACAGCGATCGCGCTCGATCGAGCGATTTTGGCGTTCGTAACGGTCAAACAGTGCGATCGACTGATTTTGATCACCGCAACCGTAGAAATGGTGGAAGAGTAAGATCGGCTGACTTTGACGATCGCTATGATGGTGTCAACCGCCGGGAACTGCGCGAGTGGCAACGCCGTGAAGCTGCGCGTGATGCTGCAAGAGAGCGCTATCTACGCGATCGCTACAACGATCGCAATCGTTGGGATTACAGACGCGATCGAGATTCGGACTACAGACCCAGACAGAGCGTTGAGCGGGGCATCATCGTGATTCCACAGATCATTTTCCGCAATCGCTACTAAACGACTTTGTAGCACCGCTGCACTTGTAGCAAGGCTGCGTACTAATTGCAGAGCTAATGCTGCGATCGAGCCATTAAAGGAGCTGCGGGTTAATAATGTACCAACAAGCCCGGTTTTGACTACGCTAACTTTCAATGCTTGCGAGTTGAGCGTAGCCGAAACTTAAGCCACTGGTGTTTTATTTTTAGGCAAGTTCTTGTTTGAGCAGGGAGCAGGTGTCATTCGGCACTCGTTCTTTTTAAAGGTCGAAGTTAAAGGTAAAGGTCGAAGAACTTGAGAAGGGCAATAAATTAGCAAGTCGTGTTGAGCGGCTGTTGAGCACACTGTATGGTGCCAGACCTGACCTTACTAGGATTGCGAGTCACTAACAGGCACACTAAAATAACCGTTGAACCGTTACCACAGCGGTAAACAAGCAAGCGGAAACATCAAATACTCCAGGAAAAACAGCTTCCAAATAAATTGGTAGTACTGACCAATGGATGGTTGAGCCGCCAAATCAACTTGACGGCTACGCCACCATAACAACCCCAGCGCGACTAGATGGGTCACAATCAAAAACGGCTGGTTAATACCAGGAAGCCCTAGAAACCCTGCCAGCACCATGCCCAGGTAACCCACCGTAATGACCCATAATGCTAGATAAAAGACCGTTCGCTGACCCAAACGCAGAGTAAAGGTCGTAATGTTGTACCGACGATCGCCTTCCATATCGGGGATGTCTTTAAAGATGGCGATCGCGAAGGTAAACACCAGCACAAAAAGCGTCAGTGCCCACACAGAGGGTGGAATGGGAAAGCCATTGTGGAAGTGCAGAAATAGCCCCAAATTGACGATTACGCCACGCACCGTAAAGATGCAGAGAGAAGCCCATCCTGGAAACCGTTTGAGGCGTAAAGGCGGCAGCGAGTAGGCAGTGCCAATTAACAGGCTCGATGCCACCATTGCAAAGAGAAACGGTCCCTGGAGCAGCGCCAAGCCAAACGCCAAC
>JBBSHC010000126.1:0-7703 GCA_038253425.1 Leptolyngbyales cyanobacterium
CTTTATCCTTTTAATAGTCGTAGGGATTTTTGGGTTCAGGAATGGGTTTTAGTGATTTGGCAGCGATCGTCAACTGACGTTTTCCAGCCAATTCTGCCGTTGTCATCTGTCCTTCAATTTCCAGCCAGGTATCCGGTTTGTAAGCGTCGCGGCTCTGGGTAAGTTTGACGGGCAGGCTGACAGGATACGCATCCGCAGCGCAACACGTGATGACAAAGCGCGAGAGCAAGAGATACTCCTGCGGCATATTTTGTGGATAAACGACAAAGCCCTGCACTTTCACCTTCTGTCCCGCGTAAGCATCGGGTTCTGGGTACACTGCCAGCGTTCTCACCCAATCCACCAACGTTTTATCTTCGCTGTTGGTAGCAGCTCGAAATGCCTGCGGCTTCACGCGAGTCAGGGTAACGGTATCATTCACGCCCCGATCGATGGCAGTTTGACTGGCAAACGCACGAGGTGAAATCAGCAGTCCCAAAATCGCCGTCAGCAGCAGCAGCGCCGTACTCCAACCGGGTGGAAACAGCGTCAAATGTTGAGCGATCGCCCCACCTCGCACCCCTCGCCGCCGTTGCTTGAGCAGCACCCCCGCCTTGATGCCGCTGATCAGCAGCAAGACAACCGCCGCAATCACCGTCAGCGCCATGTAGTTGGGATGAATCAGCAAGTAGAGCTTCCCAGTGAGCCAGTATTTGAGAAAAAGCACACCCCAGGCAGCGATCGCCAGCACATCCAGCCAGGGTAGAAAGGGAGAGGGAGAACGAGGGGCACGGGGAGACATGGTGAGTTTTGAGTTCTGTAGTTCTGAGTTAATTCGGATGGCGACCGCTGATTGCTAACTGTTACTCTAACTAACGTACAGATTCACAATCAGCGTCAACAAAAACGTAAGCAGTGCTGCCAGAGCAACCAGGTAGAACACAGCTCTCGCTTTAAAGATAGACAGCATCAACCCAATGCCTTTAAGGTCAATCATGGGTCCGAAGACGAGGAATGCCAGGAGAGACCCGCTGGTAAAGGTAGACGCAAACGACAGCGCGAAGAACGCATCGACGGTAGAGCAGATGGAGACAATGCCCGCCAGCAGCAGCATGGCAAGGATTGATGTCACGGGACTTTGCCCCAGATTGAGAATCACATCACGCGGGATGAAAACCTGGACGATCGCCGCGATCGCACTCCCCAAAACCAAAACGCCGCCTAGCTCTCGTAGCTCTTGCACAGTATTTTCCAGGAGCAACATAAGCTTGTGTGAAGCGGGCTTACCGGCTGTGTTTGCCCCCATCATGCGTGCCTGTAACTCTGCCGCATCGATTTGTAAGGGTTGATATTGCAATGCCTGAGAAGATTGACCCAAAAAATAAGTGCCGGACTGTAACAGCGATGGTTTAGCATATCCCTTTTCGGCTGAACCGACTGGAATCGCACGCGCTACCGCCGGCTGCAACAGGGGACGTAAATCTGCCTGAGCACTGAAAACCCAGCCAATAATCGTGGCGATCGCCAGCGAAAAGCCGATACGCATAAACACAATTTCTGGCTGATCACGAAAGGCAGTCCAGGTTGCCCAGAAGACGATTGGATTAATAGTCGGTGCGGCTAACAAGAAACCGATCGCCACGGGAGAAGGCGCGCCCTGCATCAGCAAGCGTCGGGCTACAGGCACATTACCGCACTCGCACACGGGGAACAAAAAACCAATGCAGCTTCCCGCTAACGCACCCAAGAACGGATTTTTGGGTAGCCACCTGATCAGCGTTCGTTCATTCACAAAAAAGAGGAGCAGCCCTGAAAACAAGACTCCCAACAGCAGAAAGGGAAACGCTTCCACCAGCAAACTCAGAAAAAGCGTAAAAGCGCTGTTTAGTTGATTTAGGTTCATCCGTTTCGCGTGAGCGGCATCGCAACTTTCAGGTCATTCTACCGGAACGACTATTCTACCGGAACAATCGAACTCTAAAAGCAGCGATCGACCGAGTGAGGCGAGTTAGGAATGCTCCATTTCTACTGCCGATTGCTTAGCGGTGATGGGCAGGCTCAAAGGCTTTGTGGTGCGATCGAGCGCTGTAGCGATTACACAAGCACCCGTAAAGTTCGTCCCATCAAGATTTGTATTTGCCAGTTCCGCACAAAGCAGATTTGCACCAGCTAGATTTGCGCCTGCTAAATTTGCACCCTGAAGATCAGCTTCCTCCAGGTTTGCTTCATTCAGTAACGCGCCCTGCAAATCTGCCTGACTCAAGTTCGCCCCCATCAAATTCGCACCGCTAAGATTCGCGCCCCGCAAGTCTGCCCCTCGCAGGTCAACTCCCTGCAAATTGACACCTATCAAGTTGGCACCGCTGAGAAAAGCGCCAGCAAATGTGGCTTTGCTCAAGCTTGCCCGCATCAAGTTGGCACCACGCAAATTACTGCCCCGCAGATCCGCTTCCGTCAAGTCGGCCTGCATCAGGTTTGCCCCCACCAGGCTAGCGCGCAAATCCGCAGCCACTAAGCGGCAACCAACGAGGTTGGCACCATCAAGTGATGCCCCCATTAGCTTTGCCCGACTCAGATCTGTACCGACCAACCGTGCGCCTGCCAGGTTCATGCCCTGGAGATTCTGACCAGACAGGTCTTCATCCTCCAGGTTGATGCCGGGAAACTGCTTAACATTACCAGACCGAATTGCGTTGATGTCCATTGAACAGGGAGTGAAAGGTCAAAAAATAGGCGAAGCGGTAAAGAAAGAATAGCTTGAAGGTGCAAGAAAACAGTGACGTTACACTTTCGGTCTAGCTCAATGCCTGAGTTCAGCGGCGCTGGCAGCATTAAACAGATCGTCGGCATAGTGCGAGTCGATCAACCAGAGTCCGGCTGAAATCTTAGGCACACTGATTGGCAAACTCAGCCCTTGCTGGAAACCGCTCACTAACAATGCTAGAGCATCCACCAGCTTTGGATCCCAGCGATCGCTCTGCTGTTGTTGGCACTCAGCCAGTGCTGCGGTCAGAGCCGTTTCCAGGCTGGGGGCTTCAGTTGCCGCCGCTGCCGTTGCCTCTGTAAGAATGCGTGTGCGATGGTTTACCAAACATTGCTGAAACGCCGCTACCAGCCCTAGAATTCTGGACTCCAGCGGAATTTCGTCGCCAGCCAGACCCGCTGGTTGCCCGGTACCATCCCAACGTTCGGTGAGGTGGGTGATGATAGTGGCGATCGCGCGTAACTGGGGCATTGTTCGCAGCACTTGCGCACCTGGTATCAGAGGGCAGCTTGGTGCCGTACTGAGGTCATCCTTATCCTTATTCGCGTAGCGACCTGTACCGGGACTGAGAGCCGTTTCTGTCTGTTGCAAGGGTGCAAGACGGTGCAGCAAGCCAGCCAGCTTGAGGCGATGCAGTTGCCAAACAGGTAAGTCTAACAATTGACCCAGTGCTTCAGCCAGCGCCGCCACCTCAGCCGCTGCCGTGGGGTTGGTATCGTCTGCCTGGTCGGTCAACTGCGCCATGCGAAGAAACGCCTGCACTTCGTTGGAAACCAGATTGTTATCTAAAAAATCTCGCTGCCGCGATGGCAGGTCATTTGGCTGGGTGTCACCCAGCATTGCCTGTCCGTCTTGCAAATAATCCACGACTCGCGCCACGATCGGTCCCAGGTCATCCCGCTTAGCCGATTGATTTGCCGCGATCGCTTCGGCTTGGGCGGTTAATTTACTTGCCAACTCTGGGTTGTAGCGATAAATATGAGCGATCGCGATGTCGATCGTTTCCTGCACCAGATTTGTCTCAAACGTCCAAAAGCCGTAAAACTTGCGGTCCAAATCCTGGCTGGGCTGCCCCTGCGGTCCATAGTCATCTGCTGACAGTTCTTGACACAGCACCATTGCCGAATAGGTTGGTGCAAAGATGATGAGGTGCCATTCTTGCGCGACCGGATCGTCAGCATCGAGCGCCACCAGTGCCACATTGGTTCGCTGGCTGGTGGGATGTTCGGCAAACCCTGCGTCTGGTGACGCCATCAGCACTATTTGCTGCGATCGGTCTGCCAGGTCAGCATAGCGATCGGCTTCCTCCAGATACCACTTACCGCGCTGAAACGCCGTGATTACCAGCGGCTGGCTGCTACTGGTGAGAATACAATCCTCCAGCGCGTGGCACAGCGCGACCAGTGTGTTTTTGTAATAAACGCCAAAGTTAAGGGGACGCTTACCGACGTGACCCAGTTGATGGCTTTTTCCCAGCGCTTGAAGAATGGAACCTTCTAACATGCTCTCAGACAATAGGTAGGAACGAGGACAACGGACTGTAAACAATGGTACGTGAATTAAATTCACCCTGGTAAACTGGCAACGTTCTAGAGCGATCGCTGCTGGTAGAGAAGCCTTCGTTCAGAGATACAAAGCCACCTCATGAAACCGAAAGTGCAAGGGGTTGAGGTGTGGGGACGATTGGAGCCGTTAGTGCCGACTCTAACTCTGCCCGTCCTAACCGCTGTTCCAGGATGTCCATCACTTCCCGACCAAAATCGTTGGGGTTCTGCTGCCACGCCTGGAGACACACTTCACCAAACAGTGAACCGAGTGGTTCTGGGTTCCAGAGCAGCTTTCGGACCGTCCAGGGAGTAATATTCATCGGATCGTACCCCGGCTTCAGGATCTTTTGGTCAAAGGCATAAGTTTCCAGATGGGTGTGTGGCTGCAACCCAATGAAGAAGATAGCAGGTTCTACTTTATCAGCGCCAAAGATGCGCTCTAGTTCACGGTGATACGCGATCGTTTGCCGAATCGTTTCGGGGCGCTCGTCAATCACGTTAAAGGAGTAGTTGACGGAGACCAGATCGTTAAAACCAGCCGCTTTGAGATCCCGGCAGTTTTCCAGCACAGTCCGCAGGTTATAGCCCATCCGCATTTTGCGAACCAGTTCCTGAGAGCCGCTGGTAATACCAATCTCAAAGTAGTTCATGCCCGTTTTTACCATCAGGTCGCAGAGGGCAGGCGTTAAGTTGTCGGCGCGAATATAAGCCGCCCAATGAATATCCTGCATCCCCGCATCAAGCACCCGCTGCAATAGCTCAGCAACATCATCGATATATTTGCGTGCTGGAATGAGCTGAGCATCGGTAAACCAGAAGTTACGCATCCCGCGATCGTAAAGCTGCTGCATTTCGGCAACCACTTCATCAGCCGGATTGATCCGCACCTGCTTGCCTTCAATGACGGTATAGATGCAATAACAGCAGTTATGAGGGCAACCGCGCTTGGTCTGCACGCCCACATAAAAGTCTTGCGCTTGCAGGTAATAATCAAACGCTGACCAGATGGTTTCAATGTAGTCGTAGTTGCAGGCGGTTTTTTCGATCGGCGTCGGCACTTCATGAATCATGCGATCGCGCGCCTTCGTTTCACCCACGATGTAGCAGCGCTCATCCAGAAAATTTTTGCCTTGCAGCAGCTTTTCTAACAGCGCTTCGCCTTCACCCACAGAAACGATCGTGCCTTTTAGCAAACTGCGACCCAACTGTTCATAAAAAACACTAACCGCTCCACCACCGACGACCGCTCGGACTGCGGACTGATAACGGCGGGCACGTTTCATCCCGCGCTTGATTAAGCCCAGATTGCGCCATAGTTCACCGTAGTAGCCCTGAGCCACCCGCAACAGCCCGATCGCACCCCGCAGCTTTACAAGTGGATTACGAGCGTAATAGAACTCAAAGGTATGCTGAAGCGGATTGCCACCCCGTCCACCCACAGGCGCATAAATCTGAATGTCGCGCCAGGAGAAGACCAGCAAGTTTGGCTGAAACTCATCAATGCAGGCATCTAACGCCGACGTATAGTCCAGCGGCGGTACGGTGCCTAAATCAAAAATGCGCTGCTCAACTGCTGGAAATTGCTTGTGTACATGATCAGCAAGGTACACCACACCCACCGGGAAGATGGGGTTACAGGGCAGGCGAACGTAAAGAATCCGGTTATCCATTGCAAATTAAGTTTTGAAACGCACCAACCGTAAGCGTGGCACTCCGATCGCACGATTGGAACAGGATGGGGGGGGGCAAGAGCTTAAACAGCATCATAAAGAGCGAGGCGCATCGACGGCTGACCGCGATCGTCTTGTACGGATGAAATTCTGAAAGCAATTTTCATATAACTTTACGATACCACTGACTTTCTTTTGCTGCATCCCGATTTTCTAAGGAAAGTAAGAGGATATGAGAAAAACCAGGTCAACATCGCACTCAAAAAGTTCAAACTCAAGCACTGACCGTTCATAGTTGCTCGATCGCATTGCAGAGAAGCCGCTCCACCCCTTCCTGGACGACATCTGTACCTTTCGGTAGAGATCAGCCTGAGAAAGTCGGTTGGTAATCGTGTTTACAGCGAAGGGGATCGCAGGATGATAGGGTCGGTATGTATCTTAGTATTTCGATGTAGGGTCTTCTCCTATGGCTCAAATCTTCGATCCGTTGCCTTCAGATAGCACCAACCCTATTCTTTGCTGCTATGTCAACGCCACGAGCCGCATTCAGATCGCTCGCATCGCCAATGTTCCCAATTGGTATTTTGAACGCGTTGTGTTTCCGGGGCAGCGACTGGTTTTTGAGACATTGCCAGACGCTCATCTTGAAATTCACTGCGGCATGATGGCGAGTGCCATCTTATCGGATACGATTCCGTGCGATCGCCTCTGCATTCAGGAAGAGGGCAATGCTAGTGCAGGTTTAGCAGAACAGCAGCAGCGAGAGTTGTTGAATGAGAGCGGTGAGGTAGATAGCAGTAAAGCGATCGCGCCAGCCGCAGCAGCGCCGTGAATGAAGGTAAAAGGTAAAAGGTAAAAGGTAAAAGAACTCAAAACGTAGGGTGAGAATGCACTCAGGAGTCAGGGCTCGGAATGCACTCCCTACTCCCTACCCTGACAGTCCCATTTGTTGAAGTCCTTCTCGCAATCGTGCTGCCTCGGCTGAACCTTGCTGTTCATGAAATGCGATCGCTTGCTGAAAGGCGGCTAGGCTTCCGGCAACGTTGCCAAGCTTTAGCTGAGCTACTCCCAGGTTTTGGTACGCCTCGGCATAGGTTGGATTAAGGGCGATCGCGCGTTCGTAGCAAACAATCGCCTCACTGAAATTTCCCATTGCTTTGAGCGTTAAGCCCAAATTGTAGTAACCGATGGCAAAGGCAGGGTCGATTGCGATCGTCGTTTGGTAAATCGCTTTGGCGGCTGCCAGTTCACCCTGGTCTTTGAGCACCGTCCCCAAATTGTTATATGCACCTACCTTCACTCGCTGTGACAGCGGTTGTTCGATCGCTGTTTGATAATGCCATGCTGCTTGCGCTGTATCTTGCAACTGACTGTAAACGCTGCCCAAATGGTAATGCAATTCATACAGTGTGGGTGGCTCCACAGCCGCTTGAAGCCCACGTTGCAGCAGTGCTAAGCCCTGGTCGAGTGCGCCTGTATCGGCATAAAGTGCCCCTAATTTGCTGCAAATGTATGGATCGTTGGGGTTGTTTGTCAGGTGACGATCCATGATGGTACGACTGCGATCGACCTTCTGACGCTGAGCGATCGCTGCCGACTGATAGCCTGTGTGGTGAATCGCGACTCCCGGCAACTCCATCACCTGCCAGTGTGGTTCCCGTCTAAGGAGGGCAGTCACACTGTCATCAATTAACTCGTGATAGGGGCGAGTGAAAGCAAGATCAGGATGGTTGCGAAACAGAC
>JBBSHC010000127.1:0-7682 GCA_038253425.1 Leptolyngbyales cyanobacterium
GACTAGCCTGCATCAAGAGTGCCAAAGGTACAGGCAAAACCACCGCACTGGAAGCCCTGATTCGCGAAGCCACCAGTACTGGACGCAAAGTGCTAGTCATTACCCATCGCATTCAGCTCGGTCGTGCCATTTGTGAAAGCATCGGCATTGACAGGATTGAAGACGTGAAAGAGTCAGAAACCCAGGGTCTATTGGGTTACGGACTCTGCATCGACTCGCTACACGCCACTTCTCAAGCTCGCTTTAACCCACAGTCCTGGAAAGGGGCGATCGTCATCCTCGATGAAGTCGAACAAGTCCTCTGGCACGCGCTCAATTCCAGCACCTGCTACGACCATCGGGTGAAAATCCTCGAAACCCTGCGAGAATTGGTGCAGGTAGCGCTAAGTAGCGAGGGGCTGATTATTGCCCAGGATGCTGATCTCTCTGATGTCAGCATTGACTATCTCAAAGGACTGGTCGATGAACCCGTTGACCCCTGGCTCGTCGTCAACCAGTGGCAGCCAGAAATCGGATGGGCAGTTTCGTTCTACGACACGAAGAACCCAGCGCCATTAGTGGCGCGGATGGACGACTTTCTTGGGCAAGGAGCCATCTTTGTCGCTCTGGACTCTCAGAAAGTCAGCGGCAGATGGAGTTCTAAGAACCTCGAAACCTACCTCCAGTCCCGCTATCCCGACAAACGTATTCTCCGCGCTGGTCTTGCGATCAGGCAAGCAATCCCTGTCATGGTGACAGGGCTGCTACTGAGCCGCGCTACCAGTGCGATCGCGTGGTCAAACCGTCGCCGCAGCGCCTGACGGCTCGTGGCAGCTTTCCAGTGGGGCAATTTCGCCCTGGTCCACTGCTTAAATTGGGCGCAAATTGGCTGTCTTCACGTCAACATGCTGCCCTGGCTGCCGCTTCAGTGCTACCAATGATGCGTCTAACCTTGATTGATGTCCTGCGTTGCTCGTTGCGGCATCAGGAGCTTGTCGGGATGGCAGAAGGCAATGACTGCTTTGACTCAGCGTGGGGGTGACGCGCCTTTGAGCGCTTGTCTTGCCCAAAGCACACATTCCACTTTGCTTCTATGGGAAAAGCCGATGATGTTTGAGGCGCAGCAGCCGCCCAGTTGAGCAAGCCATTTCAGCGAGTCAACTGATTTAGCTTGAGAGAGCGGGGCATGGGACTCACTTCGATCCACCCCAGATGTCCAGTGACTTTTTATTTGTCGTGAAGACCCATTAGAGGCGTTAAAGGAGCAAGAATCGATCGGACTAGCTTTGCCGCCTCAAGCCAGCTTGGCTATCCTGCTGACCTGTTTCTTAGCTGCTGAGCGCACTCACTCTGCAACTCTGCAACAGAGAGGGGTTTGCTCAGCGACACGCATTTGTCTCGATGTCATTTAATTTGGCACTGTACACTAGCGCTCATCCTCAGACGTGGAGTCATCCTGGTGAGAGCGGTGTTTCACAATTTCGTCAAAAACTTCTCGCAGAACGATCAACCTTGAGAAATCCAAATCCCATGCAGATCATAAAACTCACCTTTCTGTTCAAGCTTGTAACCGCCTAACAACAGTGCCAGCCAAACTTCGATCAGTGGCATCTCAACTGATCGCTGTAGTTGCAGCAGAGGGACTGGATAAGACAACGGCTTCATCCTAGCAATGGTGTCAACCCAAGCGGAAACATCTTCGTTATGAGCAATTTGCAGTACCTGGTTAAAGATTTCTGCTTCCGTCAATCCGGGTTCTTGGCTCATTTGCTTGTCTAATGCCTGCAACAGTGCCGCTCGATTCAACTCTCCCACCACTGATGCACCCGCCGCCGTTTCCTGCCGCTGCGGACTTTTTCTCGGAAAGCTTGCCAGTGGCTCGATGAACGGCTCAAAATCGACTGCCATCGTCTGTCGCACATAGCGATCGAAGGCATCTTCCGGCATGGTCGGACCGTCATTGCTATTGGTTGCTTCCAACTCCTCAAACGCCAATGTGGAGCGATCGCAAAAGACTTGAGCAATCTGGGCGATCGCCTCTGCCGCTACCTGCAACTGCCCAACTGTATCCAACGCCAACAACGCCGCATCCAACCCATCGAGCAGTTTTCCTAAATCTGCCTCATCGGGTGCGCTCGTTGCTTCCTTCAACGCCTCCCATAACCCCAACTCCAACGGCTCAGTCTGCCTCATTCCCTTGCCTCACCCGCGTAACGGACAGGGATGCAGCCCACATAACTCTGGGTCAAGTCGCATTTGGCTGGCAAACTTCTTCATCCCGTAGCGTTCTTCCAACACACTCAGCAGTTTGCCCATATATTGATGCACTTGACTGGGAACCATCCCTGCACAATGCACGGGCGGGACGATCGCCACCTTCTCCTGTCCCTGCCAGATTTCTGCGGCGATCGCATGAACAGGCGTATCGGCTCCAGCTTGGCGGTAAATCACTAGCACCCCATACACTAAAGTCGCTAACGGTTCAAACTCGACAGAAATTTGCTCCAATGCCCCTTCTTGACGTTTACGACTGCGGGTTTGGTTAATCCGATCACGATGTCTGGCATATGACCGGCGGCTATAGCAAACAGATGGATTCCAGCAGCGACCGCCCTCTGCGCCGTGTAACGCCTGTGCCTGCTCCGCTGAGAGCATCGCACACTGGCGGCACTTCTCAGGCAACTTCCTAGACACCCTTAGACCGCTGCTCTCAGTGGTGCCAGTAGGCTTTCCAACCAGAGCCGATCCCCTTCCGGCAGTAGCGGTTTGGGGGGCATTTCGCGGTAATCAATGGACAGGTCATAGACTGCTTCATCGTAAATATCGCGTAATGCCGCTGCAAGATCTAACGGCAGATCCGGGTCAGGGGGCTTCAGCGGCACGGGAATAGTGGGTAATGAGTCTTTCAGGCGAATGGGCCAGATCTCAACTTCACTGGCTTGAGCGCGGGTTACTGTGACAAAATAAGGCACCTCCGGTAAGCGAGGATGATCGAAAGGGCGTGTCCCCCTTCGTAACCAATCAATTTCAATCAGATGGACATTGGAGTGATAGAGCCGCTGTCGCTTTTGTCGATACGGAGTGAGTCCTGGCTCTCGCTTATTCACCGGTGATAAGATTTCGATACAGGTGACCAGCGTGTTATTGGCTGTATCACGAATTTCCACACTCGTAATCCGCACCTCTACTGGCTGCACAATGGGTAGTGTCAATGGAGCAGGAGTCACCAAAACATTGCCAGTCCCGACTAGCAACGGTAATTCTGGCGCTTTGTGAGTGCTGGCCCGCCGACGCAGTACCTCTACATCTGGATAGAGAATCCCAATCTCGCTTTCTGGAGCCGTATCTTGTACCAGATAGATTTCTAGCCGTGCTGTATAGCGCGGTCGCAGTTTTGGGGCAAGTTGCTGCCGAACCTTGTTTGCTAGCGCATTGTGCACATCAACCCATAGATAGCCTTCAAGATAGGGATCCATCCCTGGGAACGGTGACGGCATAGCAAAACTCTCAAAAGAAGCAGCATGCGAGCATTATAGTCCTTAACTCTAAATCCAAGGCTCAAACTTGTCTTAGCTGAATCATATTCCGTATAATGATGATTATCTAGCCCTGCGGTAGCGTACCGAACAGTTTCAGCATCTCGCTCAGCACACAGAATGAGCCCAACTGGAGGGTTCTCATGGGGGTAAGCAACATTCTCACGCAGATAGTTGAGATAGAAGTTCATCTGCCCAGCATAGTCGTGCTTAAACTTGCCCAGCTTGAGGTCGATCGCAATCAGGCACTGAAGCGCACGATGGTAAAATAAAAGATCAAGAAAATGGTGTTCGCTTTCAACTGTCATCCGAAACTGCCGCTCAACGAAGCAGAAATCTCGACCCAGCTCCTGCATAAACTCTTGGAGATGATCAATTAAAGCTTGCTCTAAATCAGTTTCGGAATAGGCAGGACGTTCTGCCAATCCTAGAAACTCTAGGATATAGGGATCGCGGATAAGAGTCTGTGGGCTATCAACTAATTGCCCCTGCTGGCTAAGTGTGAGAACGGCTGCTTTATCCTTTGATAAACCAATCCGCTCGTAAAGCATATTGTTCATCTGCCGCTTCATCTCGCGGAGAGACCAGTTACTTTTCACTGCTTCTAATTCATAAAAAGCACGCTTGAGGCGATCGCTGATCCGACAAAGCTCTAGTAGATGCGACCAGGATACCGTGATGAAGAGCTTCTGATAATACTCTGCATCCTGCCACGGCAATTGCGGTTCATTCTGAGCACGACCTTGCAGAGATGGAAACGATAATAGATCTGTAGAAGAGATCTCAGTTACCTCGGAAGCCGCTTCAGGTTTAGTAAAATCTGATCTCAATTCACCAGACGGTGTATGGTGAATCTCAGTCGGTGATAGTCTGGCGAAGGACATGAGCCTGGATAAGATGGCTTCTTCAGCGAGATGAGGATAGGCAAGGGCAAACTGCCGAAAGTTCCTTAAGTTACTGATGGCAAAACCTGTAGTGCCTTGGTTCTTCAAGTCCTGCGCTAGAGTTTCGATCAGTTGAGTGCCATAAGCAGCGCGATCAACTCCATTTTGTTCATACTCAATAATATAAGCACCAATCAACCAGTTGCGGAGTGTGAGAGTTTGGTTGACTGCACGAGCAACGGCAATTTGGCTAAAGCTATTGATGTAGTCAATTCCGGCTAGGAGGCGGTTATACTCCACTCATGAATTCCCTTGAACAAAAAGACCATTAGATCGAACGATACTACCACGTTTGTATTCTTATGTTTTCTTGACGAAACTGGTTTTAGGAGTTTAGTCATTGGGCTAACTGGTTCCAGAGCGGCGAGAAAGCATTGCACTGGTTCCGGTGGTTTGAATGGCATATTCTGATGCCTTATAGGCTGATGTGAGTCCTCACGTTGCTTGTTCAACTCCTGCTGCTGCCGACGCTCCAAGCTCTTCAGCACTTGCTTTTGCACTGGTCACTGACCATGACTCGTGGCATGGAGCCTTGCCGCTTGAGCAGTTGGCGAAAGAATCGCTTGGCTGCCTCTGTATAGCGGTGTCGCTACCACAAGACATCCAGCAGGTTCCTCTCGTGATACACCGCTCGTTACCAATCATATGGCGGTCCTCGGCAGCTTGCTATATTGCTATCCGCATTGCTGACACCATTTCTGCGTCATTTCGCCTGTCCTTTAGAGTGCCCAAACCGTAAGGTATTGATGGATCAATCGTTATCGGCATGATGAAATTCATACACATAGAAAAGCTGGCGCAGTTGCTTGAGCCAATAGCCACTGATCCCTAGAAGCACTGCCACACCCAGGAGGAGTAGCACATTCAATGGAGGCATTTGCCACAAAGAAGCCTGAGCCTGATGAGCAGTAGTGGTCAGCGAATAGAAACGCGCATCCAGAACGACAGCTATGAACAGAGCAAACAAGGCTCCAACCCAAGCACCGCTTGTTAACCAAGTGATTCGCTTGAGTGCCCGTTGGCAGGTATGACAATGCTGTGTGTGCGTACCCCAAACGTCAAACAGAGAGCGATGGTTCCCACCAGCAGTTGGTTCTAGATAATGCTCAGACCACGGTATGCCCCCTCCGGCTCTGTTTTCTAGCCATTGACGAAAGGTGATGACCATCTTGTCTTGAGGATTGGGCGTATACACCTGTTCTACCCAACGTCCCTGGCGTTTCGCCAGTCTTCGCTCTTGATGATGCAAAAAGACCAGATCCTGATGAAGAAAGAGCGAGGCTAGTACATGCCCTAACCAAGTCGGCATCGGTAACGCGAAGAAGGCAAGTCCTGGCGGCGTTTTGCCTGCTGCGTTTTTAAGCAGCACTTGGCGACCAATATGACGGCACCACCCTGGGCGCGTTGGCGTTGCGTAGAGGATCAGTAGGAGTCTGCCACCGTCGCTAAACGTAGTCTCAATCCGCATCAGACAAGGCGGTTGGAAGTCGTGGCTCGTGCGCTGAATCGTCGGCGCTGTCGGCGTAACCGCAAAGGCAAACCCCTCTTGCGTGGAGAGTTCTCGTAGCCGGGGCATGTCGTAATACTTGGCATCCTGGTAGCGATTGCCCACCAAGCCATGATGCGAAACTGGCACATGGGCAGGATCAGCAACATTTTCCATAAAAAAATCCCACCCATAGGGCAAGTCGCGGATATTCCAAAAGGCTTTGACGCTGTGCCCCGAAGTGTCATCCAATTCGGGTATGAGGCGAGGGTCACGCTGCTGGCTTTCCAACTCAGCAGCAGCACCTGCTTCAGCCCACACCCAAAGCAATCCTTGCCGTTCCTGCGTGGCATAAACCATTGCCCTGGCTTTGGGATTAGCGCAGTGAGTCGCTTCCGTAGCAGCGTCCTTTGCCTGGGGCAGACTGACGCACTGACCCTCGCCGTTAAAGCGCCAAGCGTGATACGCACACAAGAGGGTGCCATCGGCTTCCACCCGCCCCTCTGACAGCGGCGCAAGACGGTGCGGACAGACATCTTCAAAACACCGCCAAGCGCCTGATCCGTCTCGCCAAAGCACCATGTCTATGCCGAGCACCTGGATTGCGTGTGGGCGGCTAGGATCTAAAAATTCGACTACAGCAACCGGATACCATTGCTTCGTCCATTGGAACTGCCCATCGCGGTCTGATGGATCAGCCAGGGGATGAACGCTTGTTTGTTGGGTTTGCGATTCAGAGAGCACGGCTTTTAAGGATGAGGGGGCGTTAGCTATGACTATACAAAGCTTTGCGATCGAAGGGTGACGGGTTGAGAGTAAAGTTCTCCCAACTCGTTTTGAGAGTGTTTTAGCGCCAAGCGGGTCTGTACGGCTGCCATTAGGACGAGAGTCGCGGCGCAGTGCTGGGGCAAGCGTTGACGAAAACTTGACCGTCGCGATCGCTACAGCAGTCAAGGACAAACTAGCGCCAAACACCACAGCGATGACTCCATTAAACCTTGCTGTTTACTGAATCGGAAGTTGCACTTCACTGCGCTTGAAGGCATCTGGAACAAAGGGGGAGTCATAGAAAAAGCGACGGGGGGCACCGCTGACAGTGTAATTGGGATGCTGTTTGAGCCACGCTCTGAGCTGCTGAAGCTGCTGTTGATAGCTGGGAAAGGTGTAAGCACCACGAAAGCCAATGCTCACCACTGTCATTGAGGGCTGGTCTTCGACGTGCACTCTTGGAGCGACCTGCTGCGGTTGCACCTTTTGATTGCGATAGAAGAATGACACTGCCGCTTCCCCAGTAGCATTAGCCGTCTGACTGCGTTGCTGCGCTTGCAGTGTCGGCAGCGGATAGTGAACTTCTACAGGCGCAGTCATGGGGATGTGATTGGCGCTGATATGGCTGTAGAGCGGTCCAAAGGCAACATTAGCGGCTTGGCTCAGTTGCCCTTTGTAGCGATAGGTGACGCAGCGGTAAGCCGGATATTGTTTGACCTCAATCTTTCCGGCAGGTGTGGGGGGTGGAAAGCCGTCTGGCAAAGGCGCAGAGATGGCACGATACGCTCCAAAGCCAAGGATGGGGGCTGCTAGGAGTCCAAGCAGGAGCAGAATGCTTTGAGTCTTCATAGACCCCATTGTAAGCATGCCGATCGCAATCAAATGGCATGACATAAGCAGTTGTTCTCAGCACCCAATTTACGCGGGTGCTATGCTCAGCTTTCGTGAAGCTATTGATACTGTTGGCGA
>JBBSHC010000128.1:0-7607 GCA_038253425.1 Leptolyngbyales cyanobacterium
CAATGAGAACAACCGTGTCAAAACCGTTGCCACGCCAGTATGCTTCCATTTCTTCATTTGTCTTCAGCGACACCATGCTGTGGTGTTCCTGGGAGAAGCCGTTCCAGACTAGTACGGGCAGAAAATTAGTCGCGTCAGGGTACGCGGTGTGAAAGTGCCCGATCGCGCTCACAATGTAAGGTTCACCCAAGCCACCATCGCCCAGCGTGAAAGGAAAGAGCGTGTCACGGTGCAAAAGGGCTGCTGACATGGCAAAGTGCTGCCCCTGCCCCAAGGGTCCCGCTGGTGCGAGAATGCCGGGGATAAAGCCAGAAAGGTGACCCAGCAAGCCGTGCTGTTCGCGGAAGCGATCGCGCAACTGTTGCACGGTCGTAATGCCCATGTCTTCTAACGAGCGATCGAGAAACAGCGCGCTGTAAAAACCGGGAGCGTGGTGCCCCACTTCAGTAAGGATATTTTTGTAGCCCAGCATGACCAGCGCTGCATAAGCTTCTGCCTGACTGGCAAACCCGCCGGGGTGCCCCGATGCTTTACTCGCTGTCATTTGTAGCATTATGTAGCGCAAGGCATCCGCATACAACAGCGTTTGATAGGCAGCAGTGGGATCAGTGGGATCGGCGATCGCAGTTTGCCCCTCACCAATTACAGGCGTGCTGCCGTAGGTATCAAAACCAGGGATAGTATCGCTAAAGTATTGGATACCGTCACAAAACGCTGGTACGCTAACGGACTGTGGATTGGGAGTCACTGCGGTCATGCTTCAGATACCTACTGCAATAAGAGGAGCGGCGATCGCCTTTTAACACTTTTAACAATAGTACACAGCCTCTTGCATAGAAAGAGAACGAGCGTTTTATCGATCGCGATGCAACGGTTAACGTTGAAAGTGAGTGGCTACGACAAAGACGCAACGTACTTTTTAAGGAACGCGACTGGTTCGACGCACTTTACTTTCCCAAGAAATTTTTAAAGCCGATGCCGCTACTGACTCCTGACAACGGGTGCAGTCGTTTTTTCAAACCTACCTGGGCTGACCGATCGATTTAACTTAAAGTAGAACTCAAAAAAGAAACGCGATCGCTTGTCTAGATGGAATAGCAACCTGAAAGCCTTTATTGCAGATTCCGGCAGTCACAACGGCAAGCTTTGCTGACCAGTGCTATAACAACTTTCATAAACGCTCTATATCTTGCCAGAAATTTGCGCTTATGCTTACCTTTACGATCCATTTTTCAAGCGAAATTTATAACAGACGCAACGCTTAATCTGTTTCAAGTGCTTCTGTTTCAAGATTTTTGTTGCTTTATAGTCACTGTCAACAACGTAGCAATGGGCAGCGTTCTCTATGCCAACGAATCCTCTGTTTCATCCAGTTACAGATACGGCTAAGACAGCGAGTTTGCATGACCAGATTCAGGTAGCACTGGCGATCGCGGATAGTACCGTACTGCGATCGCTGCTGGCAAACGCCATTCCAGTCGTAGCACCAACCCAGCAGATTCGCTCCATTGCAGCGCAGGTCGGTGTACCAACAGGCAACCAACAGACGGCTGATGGCGTTGTGTCTTTTGAAGCAACGCAATGTCGCTTAGCAGATCCGGCACAGGCTGCCGCTGAACTCCCGCCTATCAACGGTAGCAGGACTCAAAGTCGCGCCTTGCTACGGCTAACCCAGCACGAATCAGAAGTGCAGACGATCGGGCAAAATCTGCCTCTGGCAACGACAGTATCGTTACTGGCAGAAGCGGGCTTTAGCTCAGAGCAAATCAACGAAATTTTGCACCTGCCTTACAACGCATAGCACAAAGCCTGGTGGTACCAAATCGATACATACGGCATGTTTACCCTGCCGTTTTTGCGTCAAATGCGTACCATGCGTTACCCCGATGGCACCTTCACAATTCAATACAAAGACTTTTTTGAGCAAGATAATCCTGAGTGTTTCACCGGACTCATGCAAAAAGTGCTGGTGATGATCAAACCGGATACGCAGAGCTTTAGCGAGACCTTGCGGCAAATCAACTACCAGCGAGACGCGCTCGGCATTGTGCGAGTGGTTTTGATCTGCAACACCATTTCAGAATTGGAAGCACAGGGCTTGATTAATCAAGGCATCAGCGTGTATCCAGCGGTTGAGTTAATCTTGCCTACGCAATCAGACTGCATCCATTGTGGGCGCAAGGAATGTGCCATGAACGGGACGAATGATTCTCCCGTTGCCTTGTGCTACGGCTTTTTGCCAGAAAGCGAATTTGTTTAGATGTTTAGTAAGGTCACTGTCGCCGCCTGTCTACCGCACGAAAGCACGGAAAACCACAAACAAAAGCCAGAGTGCAAACACCCCAAAGCTCAGAAAGGCTGTGACAGGATTCGCTGCCTTGGTGGGCTGGTTGAGTGGAGATCCGGTTGAGGTTTCAGCCGTGTTGATAAAGGTATCCTGATCCCGCACGATCGCTTGGGGTAGCAGGTGCTCAGAGTGGGTCGCCACGTTTGGCATTTTTCTCACCGCTGTGCCGATCGCCAAAAACTCAATGATGCCGCCCCCCAGGTTGTAAACGTACGTCTTAATGCCAACAACTTGATCGGCATTGTAGCGGCGAGCATCTTCAGCGATGTGTGCCAGTGCTTCTTCTCGTGCTTCATAAATTAACGTCGTCAGTTCCTGGATTTCACCCCGCACAAAGGACTTAAAGAAGGAGGTGATGCCGCCGACCAAGCCAAGAGAATAGACAGAAACACCCAGCACTAGCTGCACTGGCATATAGCCCTGGTTAATCAGTCCCCACATTTCTTCATTCGTCAGGTCGCTAGTAATCGGGTTTTGGTGAAAGCTGCTGGGCAAGGCAGGATGCGCTGATGCGGTGCCAATCATCACCATTTCCTGCATTCCGGCAAACGGCAAAATGGATGTTTTGATGCCAATGACGGCATTCGCTCCGGCATCCCGCGCTTCTGCTTTAATGCGCTTGAGTGCCAGATGACGGGTTTCATTAAAAATTTGCGAGAATTCTTTAATTTCGCCCCGTTGCAGACTTCGTAAGATGCCAATAAATCCACCACCAAGACCGATCGAGTATGCTACGTTGCCAAAGACAAAGCGTTTGGGTGTAAAGCCTGCGTCAAGCTGGCAGTAGAGCGCCTGTCCATCAGCCGATGTGGAGAACTCAAGTTGTTCGCGTTGAGCCTCAGTGCGATGAATACAAGACCCGATCGCCAAAAATTCAACGTTGGTACCATGCACCACCAGTTCATTGGCAACCCCGGTAATACCAACCCCACCATGCTGCTTTGCCTCCGCTACCATGCGTGCATAAGCTCGTTGTCTGCCTTCGAGAATAACGCGCGTTACCTGATGCACTTCGCCCCCAAACAGTGTTTTGAGTCCTGACCCGATGCTGCCAATCAACCCCAGCGAGATGACGCTGTTACCAATGACCAAATCACCTGGCGTTAAGCCCTGACGGCGCAAGCAAAAGATTTCATTCCCCGACAAGCCTGTGATGATTGCCATACGATCGTCTCTCCGTAAGATAGTAAAGTCGAGGTTGCTAAGCGGCGATTGAAGCGATCGGTCGCTACCGTTACACTCTCAAGTTGTATCCTCTATCCTCTAGCAGGAGGATGAGAAAAGCACGAAACTACGGAATAATTAAAAGTAGAGTTAAAGAGGTTTGTATGTCTGCCCCAACGGGTGCTTGCTGTAGTGTCACTCTTAACCAGCAGCAGGAAGAAACAGTACAGCATCATGCTGAGCAATGTGGTAAGGCTGCGATCGCGCCTTGTAAAAACTCCTTAAAAAATTGCACCGTGGTCGAACACGGGCGCGTTGTGGTGAAGCCCATCCAGCCATTAGCAGAGACAGCGGTTGAACAGTAGGGCTATTCGACTTGCTTCAATGCCTCTACTTCGTGGAAGTAGTTGTAGTCAATATAGCGATCGCCCTCGGCACTGTGCCGGATGATATCGACAAATTGATGATTCCAGGCAATTTCGGTGGCGGTATAGGTATGACGTGCGTGCATCACTTGCGACACGGTTTCATCAATGCCACTCAGAGAGACGACAATCGACGCGTTGGTTTCAATCATCGATTCTGCTGTAAGACCGTAAAGGGGACTAGTTTCGTCGATCAGGTGCAACGCCAGCCAACTTAGCATGAAACCGGGTGATTGCTCTCGCACCAATTTGAGATCGTAAATGCGGCGCATAAATTGCCCATTGGCAAGTATTTCGTCACGCATTAAATGCACTCGTAACTGTGCCTCCAAAATTTGGTTGCGACGCTGGTTTGCCGCCCGAAAACTCAAAGCGGGTACCCCTTCATGGGGAGCAACAAGGGCAACGCGACTAAACATGACTCGTGCGGTCGGTCGAGAAAACCGTGCGAATGCCAGCCCTGTGAGCACGGCAAGCCCCAATAAACCAATCATGGATTCGATCGTCACAATGATATTGGCGTAAAGGGTTTTGGGATACAGCTCACCGTAGCCGATCGAAGCAAACGTTTGCACGCTGAAGAAAAAATCATCAAGAAAAGACCCAGCGCGGGCATTCATGATGCAGTCTCCACCTGCCAGATAAAACAGCGCAAACAAAGCGTTAGTAGCGATATACGAGAAAAAAATGAATGCTAGAAAACCGCTCCAGGGCAGCGTTAGCATTAAGTGATAAGGATCACGCCAATAGGAATACCAGGCACCCGCACCAACAACTTGAAAACGCCCGTTCTGAACTTTGATCTGCACACGGGGCAGTAAGCGTGAGTGTCTCTTCGTAAGCGACTTTTTCAGTCGAAGTTTCATGATGAACGCTTGTAAGAGGGGGGGTGATGGGTTGGCTTTCTTACGTTGTAACGTACGCTCAATGCCAGCAGTGATCATCGTGCCACAACCGCCAGAGGAGGCAAGTTAACTTAGAACTGTTTAGCTGTCCATTTTTGGTGCAGGGACGATCGCGGAAAACACTCGCTAGTTGATCTAACCCCATCCGTATTGGTCAATTACCACGAACGTTTGTCAAACTGATGGGGGCAGCTTAAGCTGTGACAACTTGAGCGATCGCACCGTTCGGAGCCACCTGAAGTTGATACACCTGTACCGCAAAAGACTGCTTGCTCCAGGCAACCGCGATCGCGTGCTTAACTGCTAACGCTGTTTCTTGATGGGTCAGCGCGAGTAAGGTTGGTCCCGCGCCACTAATAACCAATCCATAGGCACCTGCCTCGATCGCTGCCGCTTGTACCGCATCGTAGCCGGGGATCAACGTCTGTCGGTAGGGTTGATGCAGTCGATCTTGCAAGGCTGCTTTTAACCACTCGTCCCGTCCTGTTTCTAGACCGCGCAACAGTAACCCCAAATGCGCCATGTTGAAAATCGCATCGGCACGGCTGTACATCTTGGGCAGAACTTGTCGGGCGACCTGTGTTGATAGTTCAAACGCAGGAATAGCAACGATCGGCACTACGCTGGAATGCCAGGGAAGCTCACACAGTGCCCACTCGCTCTCAATGCCCGTGGCAGCAAGACGACAGCCACCCAACAGCGCTGGCACCACATTATCGGGATGTCCCTCGATCGCGATCGCCAGGTGGATGACCGCCGCTGGAGTAAGGGGTGATCCTGCCAGCGTATTGGCTCCTACCAGCCCACCCGCGATCGCGGTTGCCGAGCTACCCAAGCCCCGCGCCAGCGGCACACCTAACTGAATCTCAATGCTTACAGGCGGTGGTGTTTGGTTGAGCCGCTTATAAAGTTGCACAAACGCTTGATAAACCAGATTGCTTGCATCTGTTGTCACCCGTGCTGCTTCTGCACCGATCGCCGTAATCGACACTTCTTGACTACCAGGCGGCAACAACGAAAACCGAAACTGATTCGAGAGCGTCAAGGCGGCTCCCAAACAATCAAATCCCGGTCCTAAATTTGCGGTTGTAGCAGGAACCGTAACCGTAACGGTAGAAATCACAACGGTGGCAAAGTGTGGAACCTGCCTATTTTCTCACGAACGTGTTGCCCAGGAAGGCTTTCTCTTGACTGCGTTTCTTAGCCATTTTCGCTGACTGTTGGCTGCCAAACCACCCGGAACCCAATGTCGTACAGATGCGTATCGGGATTAAGTTTACTGCGATAGGCAGACCGACAAACTTTTGGTCCACCATTCCAGGAGCCGCCGCGCAACACACGTTGATGGCAGTAGCCACCGTCTACCCAGGCACTACCATCCGCTGGAGCACCGTCATAGTTGTCGTGCCAGCAGTCGTAGCACCACTCGCGCACAAGTCCGTGCATGTCGTGTAGCCCAAAAGCATTGGCGATCGCAAAACTGCCAACCTCGGTAGTTTCGCGACGATCGCTGCCATGCGGACCATTTCCGTACGAGCCTTTGCTGCATACCCTACCTTCGTAGATCCAATCAACCCCAGAATAGTTAGCCAGCTCAGTAGTGATCGTCTCGCCAAAGCTAAAGGGCGTCAGCGTGGTCGCTCGGCAGGCATATTCCCACTCTGCTTCACTGGGCAGGCGGTAGGTGCGTCCCGTTCGCACAGAGAGGCGATCGCAAAACTCGATCGCGTCCTGCCAGGAGACTTGCTCAACTGGACGCTTCACACCCGTAAAGCAAGACGGATTGAGCGGTAGCGCGTGGTTCACTTGAGGCAACGCTACAACCGCGCTCCATTGCCCCTGCGTCACTGGGTCTTTGCCCATCCAGAACGGCGCGATCGTCACAGAATGCTGTGGGCTTTGGCTGGGCTGCCAACCTTCTTCTACTTTCGGTGCTCCCATCATAAAGGAGCCACCCGGAACTGCCACCAGTTCCAACTCAACGTCCTGCCCTAAGGCTTCGGTACAACGCTGCGCTGACTTGCGATCGTGTGCCTGAATTTGTCCACACTGATCCACCACAAGCGTATCGAATTCAAACACGGAACCATCAGCCATAAGACGCTGCAATTGCTGAAGTTAACAAGGGGAGTTAAGTAAGCAATTATTTATACCAACAGCACCTTAGCAGATACTGGGATGCAAAAGCGCCCTTTTTACAACGCGACGATCGCTGCACTGTGAATGCTTTTGCCTTACCTGAATAAGGATCAACGATGGCAGCAGTTTAAGCGGCTTTCGTGGTCAATTCTACCAGTGTGATACCACAGCCTTTTTTACTTCAGGTAGGCGCAAGGTGTCCTAATACGGCAAAAATTTGACGCTGTTCAAAGAGTTCGACCAGATCACTGTTTAGTTTGGCTTGCGCTGCTTCTTGTCGCAAAATTTTGAGCGCCATTGCGACTGAGAGGCTGCGCTTGTAAGGACGATCGCCCGCTGTCAGAGCATCGTAAATATCCGCGATCGCCATCATCTGCGACTGAATGGGAATATCTGGCTGCTTTAGCCCGCGCGGATAACCGCTACCGTCTAGCTTTTCGTGATGTCCATAGGCGATCGCTGGCACATTTTGAAGCTGTTTCGTCCAGGGAATCCGCTTCAAAAACTCATAGGTGTGAGTGACGTGCGACTGAATGGCATCACGTTCAGCCAGGGTCAGAGTGCCACGCGGTACGATAAGCTGCATCATTTCCTCTGGCGAGATGAGCGGTTTTACCTGTCCATCAA
>JBBSHC010000129.1:0-7543 GCA_038253425.1 Leptolyngbyales cyanobacterium
AGGAGTCAGGAGTCAGAACTCAAAACTCAAAACTTTACTGACCCCTCCCCATCCGCTCAACAAACGGCGCGATCACCTGCACAAACTCTGGGGTCGATTCATAGGGCAACACGTTGCGTCCCGGCAGTTTCACGCCTTCACCATGAGGCAAATGGCTTAGATAGTCTTGTAGTCGTTCATCGGGTGTTTCTTGCTTACCATCGCGGCTAATGCTAGAAGCTCGGTCGCCCATGACGACCAGCGTTGGTTGCATGACCGTTGTCAGTTTTTGAGTGTAATCTTGCCGCCAAAAGCCTGCTAAAAAAGAAAACACTGCATGGCGACTGGCAAGATCGTTTGAGCCGTGCTTCAACATCTCCAGCCATTCAGCATCAACTGCCTCTGCCGTTGCAAACAGTTGACGAATGGAGAACGATCGCAAAAACTGCGATCGCCGTGCATAGCGATAGAACCCATTGCCAGCAGGTGAATTAAAAAGATTCCAGCTTACTCGCTGCTGCCAGGTTGGTGTGGCATTTGCAATTAAGGTGCGGGCAGGAGGACCACTGAACACTAAGCCTCGAACAAGGTCGGGTTGCAGGTGTACGAGGTCAAGCGCTACGGGCAACAGTGCCCCTTGTACTACCAGCACGACTGGCGTTTTCACCACAGTTTGCAGAAAGGACTGAAGTTGCTTTGCCCAGTCCAATGGGTAGTAAGCGATTTGAGGCATCTCGCCGTCCCCACACCCCAGCAAATCAGGATTATAAATCTGGTTGCGTTGCCCACTGCGATACCATTCGTCACAAAAGCGCTGCCAAAAAGTGCGAGACAAGCCGACCCCGATCGGATGGATCAGCAAGAGAGGCAGCCCACTCACTGCTCCGTCTGGTTTCAAAGCCTCATAGGTGTAGCGGTAAGACTGCCACCTATAGACCTGGGTGGACGAACGAACTGGAGTTTTAGAAGAGAAAGCGTTCATGCCTTCTAGGATGCAGCATTTTGAGGTGATTTTGTGTGCCGATCGCACCCCTTGAGGCGGGAGAACAGCGATCGTGATCAAGGGCTTCTGAACCGAGCCGATTGTTTGTGCCTCAAACGCAACTGATACCAATTTCATCTAAAGCTGCACAAATCAGGACGCTGAGACCCCTGCCAGATAAGGGGGCTTTCTATGCAAGTTCATAGAGAATTGGTATGACTAGCAATGTGACTTCAGGCAATGTGACTTCAAGCAGTGTAACTCCCAAGAAATACGGACAGCGCTAAAAGTTTGCCGTGCTGTTGTTTATCAAAACTTTATACACAACAGCACTTGTATAAAGCAGTCGTCAAACCTTTGGGCAAAGCACCGAAAATAATTTGGTTCCTCTGAGGAGCAAGTTAACATTTATTTAATCTAAAGGCGGGTTTATACGGTTGCCTCTGCTCAATTATTTGCTGTCTAAATAGTATGCTTTCACTCAAAAAAGGTGCAGGTAGAGTAAAGCTGAAGCGTGTACGATCGCTCAAGGCTGGCGTTGTCAGAAACCTGACGTTTTCAACCATGAAAACCGAAACGTTAGCAGGGATGACGGTGGCACTGGCACTGATTCCAGAATCGCTTGCCTTTGCTGCGATCGCCAAAGTGAACCCGATGGTGGCGCTATACACCTCCTTCAGTATGGCCGTGGTCATTGCCCTAGCAGGTGGGCGACCCGCTATGATTTCGGCAGCAACTGGATCGATGGCGTTGCTCATGACAACCCTGGTCGCAAACCACGGCGTTGAATATCTCTTTGCCGCCACGATTTTGACCGGAATTATTCAATTTTTCATTGGTGTTTTTAAGCTAGGGCGCTTTTTTAACTTCATTCCACAGTCGGTTATTGCAGGCTTTGTTAATGCTTTAGGGATTCTGATTTTTATCGCACAGGTGCAGCAGCTACCAGGAGAACCCTGGCAAGCCTATGGTATGGTTGCTGCCACGCTGGTCATTGTCTACTTATTGCCCCGTGTGACCAAAAGTATCCCGTCGCCGCTGGTTGCCATTGTAGCGATGACGGTGATGGCGATCGTGCTCAAACTACCGATTCGTCGGGTGGGCGACATTGGCGAAATTACGCGCAACCTGCCAACCCTTCATCTGCCTCATGTCAGCTTTTCCTTAGAAACGCTGTTCATTATCCTGCCGTACGCACTCACACTGGCGATCGTTGGTTTACTGGAATCACTGCTTACGGCGGCATTGATTGATGACCTGACCGATACCCAAAGTTCTAAAGATAAGGAAGTGCGGGGACAAGGCATTGCCAACATGGTGACGGGCTTTTTGGGCGGCATGGCAGGCTGCGGGATGGTGGGGCAGTCTATTATTAATGTCCGATCGGGTGGACGGCGGCGCTTGTCTACAGCCGTTGCAGGCGCATTCCTACTCTTCTCCATCTTTGTTCTGCGGGATGTCGTACAGCAGATTCCGATGGCAGCTTTGATTGGCGTGATGATCATGGTGTCCTTCGAGACGTTTGACTTCAAGTCCCTCAAAACACTGCGACGAATGCCGTTCGCTGAGGCGATTATCATGCCTTTTACGGCTGTGATCGCCTTAGGAACCCATGATTTGTCTCAGGGCGTTCTTGCCGGAGTCATTCTTAGTACGCTGATGTTTGGCTGGCGCGTCGCTCAAATTCGTGCCACAGCCTCTGTTGATGGGGATGATGCCAAAGTGTACATCCTGTCAGGACAATTGTTTTTTGGCTCAGCAACTCACTTTATCGAACTGTTTGCTTACAATACTGACCCCAGGCAAATCGTGATTGATTTTAGCCATTCTCATGTGTGGGATCATGCCGCTGCGGAAGCGATCGCGAAAGTGGCTGCGAAGTATCACCGTCTTGATAAGCAGGTAAAGCTAGTAGGACTGAATGAGGAGAGTTGCCAATCCGTCCGTAAGTCTGGTGTGCCAGACCATGCAATTTATGTAGAAACCATAGACACCGATACTCATGTAGCCATCTAGCCGGGTTGTCGTTGAGCCACTGAAATTTGATGTGGCTGCGTCAAAGCGTTGCCAAGAGGACAGTCTCAAGGTGGCGTGGGTAGATGAGCCATGCTCGTTCGTAAGGTGTAGTTAAGGTTCGCACCAGTGGTGATAGTTCACTCAGTTCCTGCAACCCAGTCGTCGCTTGACACTTGATGCCACGTTGATAAAGGGTATAACCGCGACTCAGCGAAACTTGCAAACCTGCGTAGTACGCTGCGTGATCGTTTGCCTCTGCAAGCCAGTGGCGCACTGTTTGCAGTAAAGCCTGACGTGCAGCCTCAGTGAGATGAGTGACATCTAGCGCTTTTGGCAGATCGCGATCGATAAACCGTCGGCAAAGGTCAGCCAGAACGGTATCTGCACTGGCTTGCCAACGCTGAAGGTGATAGGTAAAAACGCCATCATCTGCGGCAAGATAGCAGTCTAACGGCAACTGATTGCATTTACCAGAGAGCCAAGCTGTAACCGTCTCATCCGCTTCTAACTTCTCTTGCAGCAGCAGTTCACGGGCACGCACAAACGCTTGCTGCAAAACCCAACACGCCGCAATATTTTTCGGATGGTTGTAAACCTGGGCATACATGAAGTAGCGCACAATCAGGTAATGCTCCACCGCCGTCATGCCTTTACTCGCAATCACAAGCTGCTGTGTTACCGAGTCATAGCGCATTGCCATGAGAATCCGATCCAGGTCAATCTTGCCGTAAGAAGCACCTGTAAAATAGCTATCGCGCATCAGGTAATCAAGGCGATCGCAGTCTAGCTGACTTGAAACCAATTGCCAAACAAGCGGTATTGGGTGCGTTTTCAGATAGACCTGAATGATCTGTTCGATTAGATCTGGATCAGCAGCATCCAACGCGTTCCGAATGGGTGCCGATTCTTGCAAAATGCGACCCGTCCAATGCTCGTGATTACTGCCAAAGACCTCCTCCCCCGTATGGCTAAAGGGCCCATGCCCAATATCGTGCAGTAGTGCAGCGCAAAGCACGACCGTACGGTAGCGCTGAAGATGAGGATACGCTTTAGCAATGCGATCAAACGCCCGACGTGCGATCGCCAGTACGCCAAGCGAATGTGTAAACCGGGAACTCTCCGCTCCATGAAAGGTGAAACTGGCTGGACCCAACTGCCGAATCCGCCGTAACCGTTGAAAAGCAGGCGTATCAATCAAGTGAATCAGCAGCGCTTCGGTTGGATCACTGCGATCGAGCGCGATCGCCCCATGCAAAGGGTCATGATAAGTTCGCTCAGAATGCGGCGGCACCAGCATCAGGCAGCACCGGCAACCATTGAATGAGTCGTCAAAAACTCGACAGCGGTTTGATACTGACGATCGATGGGCGTTCCTACCTGCTCTCCTGTAATGGGGTCGAGCGGCACCAGCACGTCCGGTTGAATGCCCAACTTGTTGATGTCATTGTGACCAGGGGTTTCATACTTGGCGACCGTCACTGCCAAACCGGATCCATCCGAGAGGTCAAATAATGACTGGATCAACCCTTTACCAAAGGTTTTCTCACCCAAAATTGTGGCGCGTCCATTATCCTTCAAGGCTCCCGCCAAAATCTCGCTGGCGCTCGCTGTTCCCTGGTTCACTAAAACGACGAGTGGATCATTGGTAAGCGCCTGTTCTGTCGCTTCAAAACTGCCCTGAATGCCCTGACGATTCACCGTGTAAACGATCGTGCCTTTATTAAGCCAAAGACGGGCGATTTCGATGCCAGCTTGCAACAGCCCACCCGGATTATTGCGTAAATCGAGGATGTAGGCATCAGCTCCCTGTTTCTCTAACCGCTCGATCGCGTGAGCCAGTTCAACGGTCGCGTTCGCATTAAACTGGCTCAGCCGAATGTAGCCAATTTTGGTTGACTCTGCTGCATTAGTAGGAGACGCTTGCAGACGGAGATCGGCATAGACCGGGTTTAGTTCAATGCGATCGCGCACAACCTCTAGATCCAGCCGTTCCTCGCTCCCTCGCTCAATCGTCAACGTCACTCGACTGCCGATCGCGCCCCGCATCCTTCCTGCTGCTTCATCTAAAGTCAGCGTCTCCGTCGGCTCACCATCAATTTTGACAATCGTGTCGGCTGGTTTAATTCCCGCACGATCGGCTGGGGAACCCGCTACAGGCGCAATTACACGTAGCTTTCCAGTGGTTGAGTCTGACGCAATCTGCAAACCGACGCCAGTCAATTCGCCCGATGTATTAGTTTGTAAACTCCGATACTGTACAGGCTTGAGGAGCCGGGTAAACGGATCATCTAAACTCGCCAGTAGCTTTTGGATCGCTGCATAGGTTTGTTCGCGATCGCCCAACGGTTGCTTCAAAGCCTTCTGCCGCGCAATCCACCAGTTTTGCTGATTAAAGGTGTCATCCACATAGGCACGGTCTACTAGCCGCCAGACTTCTGACACTAGCTTCTGCTCCTCTGTAAGAGCCTGTGCCTGCGGGGCCGACCAACCAAAAACCATCAAAGCGGCTAACAGCAGCGCCATCAACCGTCCAGCCCAGGAGATTTGCTTGCTCATAGTGACTAATCTTAACGTCAGCAGTCAGCAGTCTGCTACTTGGTTGCCAGCGAAGAACGGAATCTACTTAATATAACTTTACCTGAACTTAAGAAATTAAGTCGTTGAAGGCACCAGAAAATTGAGCGGCAGGGGCTGGTAAACATAAGGATTGGCGTTTCAAGAGGATTCATTTACCAGGTGAAAACCAACCTGTGTCTGTGTTACATTCTTTAGGAACAGCCATACATCTTTTAGGAATTCTTCCTTCATGTTCACTAAGCAGGTGACCGACTCGAAAGCATTCCAGTGGTTCGAGGAGCGGCTAGAAATCCAGGCACTCGCCGATGACGTTTCCAGCAAGTACGTCCCTCCCCACGTAAACATTTTTTATTGTTTAGGCGGCATTACGCTGGTTTGCTTTCTAATCCAGTTTGCTACTGGATTTGCTATGACGTTTTACTACCGACCGACCGTTGCCGAAGCGTTTGAATCCGTTCAGTACCTTATGAACGAAGTTAGCTTTGGCTGGTTGATTCGCTCCATTCACCGTTGGTCAGCCAGCATGATGGTGTTGATGATGGTGCTACATACCTTCCGGGTCTACTTGACAGGTGGATTCAAGAAGCCGCGTGAGTTGACCTGGATTACAGGTGTTGTCCTTGCCGTAATTACTGTTTCGTTTGGCGTCACTGGTTACTCTCTTCCCTGGGATCAGATTGGTTACTGGGCTGTGAAGATTGTTTCTGGCGTACCGGAAGCGATTCCTGTTGTCGGTGTGCTTGTCTCTGACTTGCTGCGTGGCGGCTCTAGTGTCGGTCAAGCAACCTTGACTCGCTACTACAGCGCTCATACCTTTGTCTTGCCCTGGTTGATTGCGGTGTTCATGCTGCTGCACTTCTTGATGATCCGCAAGCAAGGTATTTCCGGTCCCTTGTAATAGTTTCTTGACCACCTGAAAGGTACTGCCTTTTATGATGGTGACATTCAAGCGATCTCACTGCTTCGATTCCCTCTGCCGACTTCAGAAAAAAGGAGAGCGACTTTAAACATGGCAACGCTTAAACAGCCAGATTTGACCGATCCTCAGTTGCGCGCTAAGCTCGCTCAGGGTATGGGTCACAACTACTACGGTGAACCCGCTTGGCCTAACGACCTGCTTTATATCTTCCCAGTTGTAATTTTGGGAACGATCGCGCTGTGCGTTGGCTTAGCAGTTCTCGATCCAGCAATGGTAGGAGAACCTGCCGATCCCTTTGCTACCCCTCTAGAAATTTTGCCTGAGTGGTATCTTTATCCCGTTTTTCAAATTCTGCGTAGTGTACCGAATAAGCTCATCGGCGTTGTGCTGATGGCAGCAGTACCGCTGGGTCTGATTTTGATTCCGTTCATTGAGAACGTGAACAAGTTTCAGAATCCGTTTCGTCGTCCTGTTGCTACCGCTATGTTCCTATTTGGTACTTTAGTGACACTTTGGCTTGGTGTTGGTGCAACCTTCCCCATTGATAAGTCTTTGACGCTCGGTCTTTTTTAGAGCGACCTCAAGGTAAACGCAGTACCTGTTAGTTTCTCAACCCAGTAGTGATGCTGTGCTTGAGAGTCTGGCAGGTATATTTTTTGTGGCTGGGCGGAGACTTAATGCTACGCACTACAGATAATGAGGGTTGCTTCTAGTAGGGATTGCTACCCAAGAATGCGGGTAATTGCGAATGAGGCACTTGAACCATTTCTCATTAGGATAGGAGTATGCAAGACGCTGTTGTGCGGGAGCCTGCTGTGAACCAGGATAGTTTCAAAAATTTTCAGATTGGCTTTGCAGAGGTCAGTCGTTTGGTCTTGCCCTTTGCCGTTATCTGGCTACTGGGTTCAATCGGGTTGGGTTGGCTGGTGAAATCGTTTTTTATCTTGATCGGACTAATTCTGATCACACCCGTCATTGCTTTTTTTGGTTTTCGTTGGTGGCTCAGGCGCAATTTGATTCAAGCAGACTGTCCGGTTTGTCATTATGAGTTTGTTAACTTGAATCAGGCA